>CBHCMH010000288.1:0-3436 GCA_965974445.1 uncultured Rhizorhapis sp. | reverse complement strand
CGCCCATCGCTTTCACCAATCTGCTTTTGACCATCGTCACGCTCGGTTTTTACCGTTTCTGGGCGACGACGCGAGAACGCAAATATTTGTGGGGGCAGACCCATTTCATCGACGACCGGCTGGAATGGACGGGAACGGGCAAGGAACTGTTCATTGGTTTTCTGATGGTTCTGGTGCTTCTCGGCGTGCCGCTTTTGATCCTCAATTTCGGGGTGCAGGCGCTGGTGTTTCAGGGCCATCGGGACATTGCCATGGTGTTGGGCGCATCGGCCTTCCTCTTCATCTTCTATCTCGTCGGACTCGCCCGCTTCCGCGCGCTCCGCTACCGCCTCAGCCGCACCTATTGGCACGGCATAAGGGGTGGCAGCGATAATCAGGGCTTCAGCTACGGGCTGTCCTATATGTGGAAGACGTTCGTCGGCTATCTCCCTATCGGCCTGCTCATTCCCTGGTCGATGATGTCTCTCTGGAACGAGCGGTGGAACGCGATGAGCTTCGGGCCGCACCAGTTTCAGGCCGCCGGGGATTTCGCCGCAACGATGAAGCGGTTTCTGCTTTTTTACCTGATGCCGATCATCATAGCGGTGGCTATTGGGGTCGCGACGGCGATATTCATACCCGTGATCCAATCGTCCGTGGGCGGCGGCGGCGAGCCTCCTGCGAGCTTCCTTTTGATGATGTTCGCTTTCGTTCTCAGCTTCTATCTCCTCCTCGGTCTCGTCGCTCTCGCCTTCTACGCCAAATATTTCCGCGAGGCCGTGGGCGGTCTGTCGCTCTCGACGCTGGATTTTCACTTCACGGCCACCACAAAACAATGGCTGAAGCTGTTCCTGGGCGACATTGCCCTCGTCATCTGCACGCTCGGCATCGGCTATATCTTCCTCTCCTACCGCCACTGGAAATTCTTCATCACCCATATGGAGGCGACCGGCGAAGTGATCCTCGATGAACTCACCCAGTCGGAAACGCGGATGTCCAAACATGGCGAGGGCCTGCTTGACGCCCTCGATATGGGCGCCATCTAAGAGCGATGCAGATCTGGCATTATGATGGCCGCAACGCGCTCAAGCGCTGGCCGGGATTGCGCCCCCAGGGGGACGGGTTCCAGCTGGCGGAGGGTGACTGGACGGGAGAGCCCGTCCAGTGGGACGACCTGACCTTCATCAGCGCGCATGGCGGCCAGCCCGTTTACGGTCACAAAAGCATTACCGGCTGGCGGCTGGGCTTTACGGGCGAGATCCCCCCGGAGATCGCGGCGCACCTGCCCGCGCACAGCCGCTATGGCGGCTGGATCGACCGCGTCGGCCTTGGCAAGGCGGCTATCGCCTTTACCGGACTTGCCGCAGTGGTTCTCTTCGTCGGTCTCAAAACGCCCGCATGGCTCGCGCCCTTCGTGCCGATGAGCTGGGAGCAGAAGCTGGGCGATGCCATGGTCGGCGATTTCGGCGGCCGCTTCTGCCGCACCGATGCGGGACAGGACGCGCTATGGAAGCTGGTCGGCAAGCTGGAGAGCGGTGAAGATTCCCCCTCGGTGGAGGTCGCCAATATCGCCATGGTCAACGCCGTCGCCCTGCCCGGCGGCCGCATCATCCTGTTCCAGGGCCTGATCGACAAGGCGAAGTCGGCCGATGAAGTCGCGGGCGTGCTGGGCCATGAAATGGGTCATGTCCGCCACCGCGACACCATGCAGGCGCTGATCCGCCAACTCGGCCTGTCGGTGCTGCTGGGCGGCTTCAATGGCGATGTCGGCGGCTATGTGAACGGCGCGCTGGCCATGAGCTACAGCCGCGATGCGGAAAGCCAAGCCGATGAGGCCTCGATCGCCGCCCTTAAACGCGCCAACATCTCGCCGTCCGACACCGCCAGCTTTTTCGACCGGATGGGCCAACTTGAAAAATCCATGGGCAAAATGGCCGACGCCTTGAGCTACATGTCCTCCCACCCGCTATCCGAGGGCCGCCGCAAGGCCTTTGCCGACAGCGCGGTCAAAGGCCACAGCTACGCCCCCGCGCTCAGTCCGGCCGAATGGCAGGCGCTCAAGACCATGTGCAAGAATGACCCGGACGTGGCCAAGGACGATAGCTTCATTCTTTATTCGGTCACGCGGAGGCGCGGGGGCGCGGAGTGATAAGAGCGCCGTGCTTTACGCCAGAGCCGTTCGTGCTGAGCCTGTCGAAGCACTATCCTTCTGATCGCATCAACCGAAAGAAAAGGAAAGCCCTTCGACAAGCTCAGGACGAACGGGGGATGGGTGACTCCGATTTAACTCAGCAAGCTATAAGCGGCCCAAGGCCAACAACTTCCTCTGCGTCCTCTGCGCCTCTGCGCGCATAAATGTTCGCCATTTCCTGTTCGCGCAGAGGCGCAGAGGACGCAGAGACACAGGAGCACAAAACTCTCCGCGCCCCCGCGCCTCCGCGTGAACAATCCTCTACCCCCGTTCAGCCGCATGCACGGTTCTATTCTGCTCCGACTGCCCCTATGAAGGCGCACATGACCGACATGCCCCCGCCTTCTTACCTCCCCCGCCCCGACGGCCTTCGCCTCGCCTACAAGCACCGCACGGGGCGCGGGCCGACGATCATTTTCCTGCCCGGCTACATGTCCGATATGGAGGGCGGCAAGGCGGTCGCGCTGGACGCCTGGGTCGCAGAGCAAGGCCGCGCCATGCTCCGCCTCGATTATTCCGGCTGCGGCGCAAGCGAAGGCGCCTTTACCGACGGCACGCTCACCATTTGGCGCGACGATGTGCTGTTCCTCATCGACCAGCTTGTGGATGGCCAGTTCATCCTCGTCGGTTCCTCCATGGGCGGCTGGCTGGCGCTGCTGGTGGCGCTGGCAAGGACGGAGCGGCTTTCGGGCCTTATCGGCATCGCCGCCGCGCCCGACTTCACCGACTGGGGCTTCACCCAGGACCAGAAGCTGCAAATCCTGCGCGAAGGCAGGATCGAGGAGCCGTCCGACTATGGCGAAGAACCCTATGTGACCACAAAGGCCTTCTGGCAATCGGGCGAGGCCAGCCGGCTGCTCCATGGCCCCATCGCCATCGACTGCCCGGTACGCCTGCTCCACGGCCAGCGCGATGACGTCGTGCCCTGGCGCAATGCGCTCACGCTGGCGCAGCAGCTTCGTTCAGCCGATGTGCAGACTTTGCTGATAAAGGATGGCGACCACCGCTTGTCGCGCGATCAGGACCTTGCGCGGCTGATCGATGCGGTTGCAACCCTGCCGGAGCCGATATGATCCTTCCCCTCGCGCTGCTGCTGGCCCAGGCCAATCCCGAAGCGGAGATGGTCATGGACCGCAAGCGGCGGGAAGCGGCAAAATCCGCTCCCACCGCCGCGCCAAAGCTGCACGTCGATCCCAAAGTGCTGAAATCGGACTTCGTCCGCCCGTCCGGCATGCAGCAGAAATTCGACGCCTGCATCGACCTCGC
>CBHCMH010000287.1:0-3444 GCA_965974445.1 uncultured Rhizorhapis sp. | reverse complement strand
GCCATTGATAGATTGCCTGCATGGAATTACGGTGGCAGCAATTATCGTGACAGTGCATTAATTTGACGTTGGATGTTGCTTATACCATCGGGGTGCAGGAGTAATTAAATGCACTGTCATGTCTGGACGGCGCCCTGCGATCAAGGGTGAAGTTGTGGTGAGGTAACGTTATCCGGGTGCGTGAACCCCTAAATTGGGGAATTCCGGTGACAGCGCACTCGATCACCCCTGCCCGTCACTTGAGACCCGCAGCCTCCAGCAAGGCATCCAGACCCTGCTGGTCCTTCACCGCATAGGTCTGGCGATTGATGAGGTCACCCGTATCCCACAGGAACGGCAGAATACCGTTTTCCAGAGCCTTCTGCGTCACATATTTCATCCAATATGCGCGCGAGGCCAGGTGCAGGTCGAGGTCGAGCGGCGTAGTGCGCCTGGGCGCGCCATATTCTCCGAGCACCACCGGGATGCCCTTGCTGACGAACATCTCGTTCGCCAGCTCCATATGCTCATCGACCGTCTCCTCTTCGCCCCAAGTGGCGTTGCGGTCCGGCTCGATCGTCGAATGGTAATCCTTCCCCCAATAATAGAACATCTTACCCCAGCTCGCGTCCTCGCTCAGGATGCAGAAATTGGGGGGAGTGTAGAAATGCGGCTCGACCATCAACCGGTTATCGACCGTATCGGTGGGCATGTGCGTCCATAACGTCTTGGAAAGATCCATGTTGGTGTTCGGCAGCTGCAGCACCAGCACACGATAGGCATTCTTGCCCCCGGTCGCACGGACGGCATCGATGAAGGTCTGATGATAGTCGTAGAGGACCGCCATCTGTTCCTCCTTGTCGCAATTCGGCTCGTTCGCGCTGGCGAACATCAGGCGATGGTCGAAATCGCGCATATGCGTGGCGATCTGTTCCCAGAACGCCCGCTGCTTGTCGATAACGGCATCCTTCTGTTCCGGCGTGACATTGTTTTCGAGCCAGCCGCCATCCCAATGGATGTTGAGGAGCACATACAGGTCGGCATTGATGCAATACTGCACCACCTGTTTGACGCGATCGAGCCAGGACGCCTCGATTTCGGCTGTCGCATCGTCCGAATATTGGTCCCATGAGCATGGCAGCCGGATCGCGGTAAAACCCAGTTCCTTGGCCTTGTCGATCAGGCCCTGGGTAATCATGGGATTGCCCCACCAGGTTTCCCCGCCAATAGCCTCCAGCGTGTTGCCGATGTTCAGGCCAAGCTGGATGTTGCCGGCAAGCTCCGCGGCGGTCCCCATGCCGGTGGCATCCGCCGCTATCGGGCTCATATTATAGCTCGGGTACAGGCTGACGGGCGTTGGCGTGGGCGTAGGGGTCGGCGTAGGTGCGGGTGTCGGCGTAGGTGCGGGTGTCGGCGTAGGTGTGGGCGTCGAACCGCCTCCCCCGCCCCCGCATCCTGCAGTGGCCAATGCAATTGCCGAAACAAGAAGTTGACGTCTCGCCAGTTTCACGCGCGCTCCCCATCATTTGTTTTTGTTCCGGATACCCCTCCCCCCACGGGACGGGCTCCTTCCATTTCTCAGACAAATATAGCCCGCGACACCCGTCGGAACAAGAATTTTTTCGCATGTAAAAACGTAATTCATTTTTGAGAATTCTGGCGCCGGAGTTGGGGGGACAGCAATGCTGGTCACCCCCGCGTCGGAATTCCGGGGGCATGACGCAGAATAACCCTCCCCGTCATGCCAGCGAAGGCTGGCATCTCCGTCCGCCTGGTGACGAGGGAGCGGGAGGGGAGCAAGGCCAGCCTGCATTCGTTCCAGCGCATCGCCCGAACCGGAGCCCGCCTGCGCTGGCATGACGAACGCTTTTGCTGGCGGGAACTGGCCGCCATGGGCGGAACGTCGATACAAGCTAGTCATTTCCCCCATTCCATCCTAAATGCACCCCCATGCATTTCCTTGATCAGGCCAAAATATTCATCCGCTCGGGCGCTGGCGGCCCGGGCGCGGTGAGTTTCCGGCGCGAAAAATATGTCGAATATGGCGGCCCCGACGGCGGCGAAGGCGGCAAGGGCGGCGATATCATATTCGAGGCGATCGAGGGTCTGAACACCCTTATCGACTTTCGCTATACGCAGCATTTCAAGGCGAAGCGCGGCGTGCCCGGCGCGGGCAAGAACCGCACGGGCGCGGGCGGCGACGATCTGGTCATCAAGGTACCCATCGGCACGCAGGTCATTTCCGAGGACGGCGAGCATGTGCTGGCCGATTTCACCAGGGCGGGGCAGCGCATGGTCTTCCTGCGCGGCGGCGATGGCGGGCGGGGCAATGCCAGCTACAAGACCAGCACCAATCGCGCCCCGCGTCAGCATGGCACCGGCTGGCCTGGCGAGGAAATGTGGGTGTGGCTGCGTTTGAAGCTGCTGGCCGATGTGGGGCTGGTGGGCCTTCCCAATGCGGGCAAGTCGACCTTCATCAACGCCGTGACCAATGCCAATGCGAAGGTCGGAGCCTATCCCTTCACTACCACCAAGCCGCAGCTGGGCGTCGTCAGCCACCGCGACCGCGAATTCGTGATCGCCGATATTCCGGGCCTCATCGAGGGCGCGGCGGAGGGCGCGGGCATTGGCGACCGGTTCCTTGGCCATATCGAGCGCTGCCGCGTGCTGCTGCATCTGGTCGATGCGACCGGCGACGATCCCGTCGCGGCCTGGAACATCGTGCAGGACGAACTTGCAGCCTATGGTGCGGGCCTTGACGAAAAGCCGCAATTGCTGGCCCTCAACAAGGGCGATCTGCTCGACAAGGAGCTGATGGACGACATCGCCGCGCAGCTGCGCGAGGCGGGGGCGGGCGACATCTATCCCATCTCCGGCGCGACGGGTAATGGGATACCCGCCCTGTTGGATCAGGTCGTCCCGCTGCTCGACGCCCATATGCGCGATGATAGTGAAGATAGCGAGGATGGCGGGGGGCCGGAGACGCCATGGTCGCCCCTGTAAACGGCTTCGCACCCGGAAAGTGGAGCCGTATCGTCGTCAAGATCGGCTCGTCCCTGCTCGTCAATGGCGACGGCCAGATCCGCGAGGACTGGCTGAAGACCGTCGTCGATGACATCGCCGAGCGCCACGCGGCGGGGCAGCAGATAATCATCGTCTCCTCCGGCGCCATCGCGCTCGGCGCACGGCGGCTCAAGCTCCCCAAGGGCGGACGCAGCTGCGTCGAGGACGCACAGGCCGCCGCCGCGACCGGCCAGATCGCCCTGTCCCACAAATGGGCGGAACTGCTGGGCGCAAAGGGCCTGACCGCGGCGCAGATCCTGGTCACGCTCGACGACCTTGAGCATCGCCGCCGCTATCTCAACGCTTCTGCGACGCTGGAGCGGCTGCTCGGCCTTGGCGTCGTGCCGGTCGTGAACGAGAATGACAGCGTCGCAACCGAGGAAATCCGCTTCGGCGACAATG
>CBHCMH010000286.1:0-3447 GCA_965974445.1 uncultured Rhizorhapis sp. | reverse complement strand
CACGCGCGGGATGGACCTGTTCGCCGCAACCCATGTGCACCGGCTGCTTCAGGCGCTGCTGGGCCTGCCGACACCGCTTTACCGTCACCACAAGTTGCTGACGGGCGCGGATGGCAAGCGCCTTGCCAAGCGTAGTGGCGGGCAGACACTGGCCGAACTGCGCGCTGCCGGCGCTGACCCGGTACGGCTGGCGGCGGATTTGCGGCGGGGCGTGTTTCCCGCTGGAATTTCGCTGAGCAGTGCCTAGATAGAGTTCATGACTACATTCCTCGTCATTCTGATCATTCTGGCCGCCATCGCGACTGTCGTGGCGCTGATCCGTGGCATCATCACCTTCCTTCGCACGACGGAGGAAGATCTGAAGGGCAGCCATGGGCCAAGCGCTTCAGGCCTGAAGCAGAACAAGATGATGATGGCCCGCATCGGCTTTCAGGCGCTGGCCGTGCTCATCGTGGCCCTGTTGCTGCTGATGACAGGCGGCGGCCGCTAGACCTGGCCAATGGTCAAGCTCACCAAAATCTACACCCGCACCGGCGATGACGGCACGACCGGGCTGGTCGATGGCTCCCGCATCGCCAAGTCGGATGCGCGCATGGCCGCCATCGGCGATGTCGATGAGGCCAACAGCGCGATCGGCGTCGCCATTACCGCATTGGGCGACAACCCGTTCGCCGCCATGCTCCGCCGCATCCAGAACGACCTGTTCGACCTGGGCGCCGACCTTGCCACCCCCGGAGAGGACTTCACGCCCGGCGAAATGACGCTCCGCATCATCGCCGCGCAGGTCGAGCGGCTGGAGAGCGAAATCGACGCCATGAACGGCGGACTGCCGCCGCTCAGGAGCTTCATCCTGCCTGGCGGAAGCCCCGCCGCCGCGAACATTCACCTTGCCCGCGCCATTGCCCGCCGCGCCGAACGCACAGCTGTCCGCGCCGCTGCGCAAGTCGCGCTCAACCCGCAGGCTCTGGCCTATCTGAACCGCCTGTCCGACCACCTGTTCGTCATGGCCCGCGCGGTCAATGCGGCGGGCGAAGGCGACATATTGTGGATGCCCGGCGGATCGCGCTGATGTGAACAGCGCGCCAGATGCAGCGAAATCTGACACTTTTCGGATCGAAACGAACATCCCGGCGTTAGCCCTCCAGAACAGCTGGAGGGGCGCATGCCATCACCGTTCAAGTCACGGCCCGTGGAGAGCCTGCCGACGCAATTCGGCCATGTCCGGACCTTTTCGGAGGCTCTCGCCGCGCCGCTTTCGGATGCTGACGCCAGCGTCCAGTCGATGGACGACGCCTCCCCCGCCAAATGGCATCTGGCGCACACAAGCTGGTTCTTCGAAAGCTTTGTCCTGCGCGACCATGTGCCGGATTACCGGCTGTTCGACGACCGTTATCCCTTCCTGTTCAACAGCTATTATGAGGCGGAGGGCGAACGGCATGCACGGCCCCGGCGGGGATTGCTGACCCGCCCGTCGTTGGGCGACGTCCTGGCCTACCGGGCCCACGTCGATGCGGCGCTGGCGCGGGCGCTTCCCGGCCTGCCCGCCCCGGCGCAAGATTTGGTGACTCTGGGCCTTCATCACGAACAGCAGCATCAGGAATTGCTGCTGACCGACATCCTGCATCTTTTCGCTCAGAATCCGCTGCAGCCCGCGATGTGGCAAGCACCATCGGCTCTGCCCGCGCCCATGCCGGGACCCATCCGGTGGGTCGAGGGCAAGGAAGGGTGCGCGCGCATCGGGCATGAAGGCGATGGCTTTGCGTTCGATTGCGAGGGGCCGGCGCATGACGTGCTGCTGTCCCCCCACGCCCTTGCCCACCGGCCAGTCACCAACGGCGAATGGATGGAGTTCATGGCCGATGGCGGCTATCGCGATCCGCGCTTTTGGCTATCCGACGGCTGGGCCTGGGTGCAGCGGGAAAAGGTTGAAGCGCCGCTCTATTGGGAACGCGACGCGGACGGGGGCTGGACCGGCTTTGGCCATGACGGACGCCGCAGCATCAATCCGGCCGCACCCGTCGCCCATATCAGCTTCTATGAAGCAGAGGCCTATGCCGTTTGGGCCGGAGCGCGGCTGCCGACCGAAGCCGAATGGGAAAGCGCGGCGCAGGGCCTGGACCCCAAGGACGGCAACCAGCTCGACCGGGCGGCAGTGCCCCGCCCGCGCGCCTGCGAAGAACCAAGGGCGCTGTCGCAGATGTTCGGCGATGTATGGGAATGGACCGGCAGCGCCTATCGCCCCTACCCCGGCTTCCGTCCCGCCGAGGGCGCGGTCGGCGAATATAATGGCAAGTTCATGTCGGGCCAATTCGTCCTGAAGGGCGGCAGCTGCACCACGCCGCGCGGCCATATGCGCGCATCCTATCGCAACTTCTTCTACCCCCATCAGCGCTGGCAATTCACCGGCCTGCGCCTCGCCAAGGATCTGTGATGGCCTATTCCCCTGCCGCGAGGAAGTCTGCGGACCAGCCGGAACCCGATCCGACATTCCTGAATGACATCCTCACCGGCTTTGCAAGAAATCCGAAGGCCACACCTGCCCGCTGGTTCTATGACAAACGCGGGTCGGAACTGTTCGAGGAGATTACGGCGCTTCCCGAATATTATCCCACCCGGACCGAGGTCAGCCTGCTTCAGACCTTTGGCGACGAGATTGGAGAGCGCATCGCCCCCGGCCGCGCCGTGATCGAATTCGGGGCGGGGTCAGCGGCAAAGACGCCGCATCTACTGCGCCATATCGCACCGTCCGCCTATGTGGCGGTCGATATCAGCGGGGATTTTCTGAAGGAAAGCAGCGCCGCGCTGGCCCGGGAATTTCCCGTTATCCCGGTACAGGCTCTCGTGGCGGATTTCACGCACCGGATGACCCTGCCCAGGGACATTGCAGACGCACCGAGGCTCGGCTTTTTCCCCGGATCGACCATCGGCAATTTCGCACCGGCCGACGCCGTCGATCTGCTCCGTTCCTTCCGCTGGTCGCTGGGAGAAGATGCGATGCTGCTGATCGGGATGGACCGCATCAAGGATCCTTCGATCCTGATAGCCGCCTATGACGACCCGGCGGGCGTGACGGCGCAATTCAACCTGAACCTGCTGGAGCGTATCAACCGGGAGCTGGATGGCACAGTTCCGATGGATGCCTTTCGCCATGTAGCCCGGTGGAACGATGCCTGTGCGCGGATCGAGATGCATCTGGAGGCTACCCAGGATATGCGCTTCACCATTGCGGGCAATGCCTTTTCCATGCGGGCGGGCGAAAGCATACACACCGAAAGCAGCCACAAATATGGCGAGCGCGACGCCCGCCTGCTGCTCCGCGCCGGGCACTGGTCGCCCGTCCGGGAGTGGACCGACGCTGCGGGAATGTTTTCGCTGATCCTGGCGGAGGCTATGCCGGAGGAAGGGAGTTCCTAGGCCCCCGTCACCGCCGCGCGCCAGGTGGTGATC
>CBHCMH010000285.1:0-3458 GCA_965974445.1 uncultured Rhizorhapis sp. | reverse complement strand
GAGCGGCTCGATCATGTCCTGAAGGTTCAGGCCCTGCGCCCGATCGACCGTGCCGGGATAGCCGATCGCGACCACGGGCTGCCCATCGGCCACCGCACCGGAATAGAATGTGGCAGGCGGGATGCGGCCCTCCTCCAGCTGAATGAGGGCAAGGTCGTTTCCGGGCGAATAGGCGATGACCTTGCCGCCATAGCTGCGGCGCCCTTCGGAAGGAATGACGCCGATGACGATCGACTTTTCCTCGCGTGTCAGTTCGACCACATGGGCGTTGGTCAGGATCTTGTCAGGGGCGACCGCGACGCCGCTGCCAGGGCCGACAAAATAGGCCTCGCTGCCGTCGGTCGCGACCAGAATGACCCGAACGACCCCGCGAGTGGCGGCGGCAATATCCTGGGTATCCGCCCGCGCCGGTGCAAGGGACAATGCGATGAGGCCGGCAAGCACGCCCAGCAGGCGGAACAGTCTGATCATATGGCGCGCAAAATATGCCTTCGCGGGCAGAAGTAAACGGACAATCGCCTTTGGCGCGGCTTTGAACGCAAGCGACGGGAAGCGGATGGACTGATAGATGTGTAAAGTGGAGACATGAACGACATATCTACCATCGACCGGATCGATCCGGATCAGGCCTGGGCGGCCTTTGCGCGGAGGGACCGGCGTTTCGACGGCCGGTTCGTCGTTGCCGTGACCACGACCGGCATCTACTGCAAGCCAAGTTGCCCGGCGCGGCGGCCACGGCGGGAGAATGTTCGCTTTCTTGGCGATGGGAATGCCGCCCGTTCGGCCGGTTTCCGCCCCTGCCTGCGGTGCCGCCCCGATGAGGTCGCGCGCGACCGGCAAGCGGTGGAACAGGCGTTGGAACTGATCGGAAAGGCGCAGGAAGTGCCTGCGCTGGACGCGCTGGCGGCGGCCGTCGGCTATGCGCCGCATCATTTCCATCGCCTGTTCAAGCGGGCAACGGGGGTGACGCCCGCCGCCTATGGCCGGAATATACGGGCGGGGCGGTTGGAGGCGGCGCTGGACGAGACACATCGCGTGACCGACGCCATTTATGACGCGGGCTATAATGCGCCCAGCCGCGCTTATGCCGACGCGTCGCATCGGATGGGCATGACCCCGTCCGCCTGGAAGAATGGCGGTAAAGACGTGGTGATTCGCTGGACCGTCGCGCAGAGCAGTCTTGGCCCCATGCTGATTGCCGCGACGGAAAAGGGTCTTTGCCGGATCAGCTTCGATGAGGGGGAGGCCGACCTTAGCCGTCGCTTTCCCAAGGCGGATATTCGCGCGGGCGATGCACATTTCGCGGAACTTGTGGAGCGTGTCGTGGCGCTTGTCGATCAAGGCGGTCGCGCGGAGGGGTTGCCGATAGATGTTCAGGGCACGGCATTTCAGCAAGAGGTGTGGGAAGCCTTGCGCGCCATTCCGCCCGGCGAGACTCGAACCTATGCCCAGATCGCCATTGCCGCCGGCAGACCGGGCGCTGTGCGGGCGGCCGGTTCGGCTTGCGGAGAAAACCAGCTCGCCATTGTCATCCCGTGCCATCGCGTGGTGCGCAGCGACGGCAAGCCGGGCGGATATGCCTATGGCGAAGAGCGGAAAGTTGAATTGCTCAAAAAGGAGAAATCTCGCCCTTAGCCGATCGGCCGCGCCACCTCTGTCGCCTGGCTGCACTTGTCGGTGTCGGAATGGCCATTGCTTGCCATGCTGGCCAGATAGAAGCCGCCGACGACGAGTACCAGAAAGGCGGTGCTGATGAGGCCCAGATATTTTTCCAGGAACGCCTTGATCGGTGTTCCATATTTCCAGAACAGGAACCCCACCAGCAGGAACTGCGCAGCGCGGGATACGGTACTGGCCCATATGAAGGTGAACAGGCTGAGGCCGATGAAGCCTGCGGTAATGGTGATCAGCTTGAAAGGGATTGGTGTCGCGCCTTTGATCAATATGATTTCCGCGCCATATTCCCGGAGATAGCAGGCGGCCTTGGGGAAATCCTTGGCCAGACCCAGAGCGCTCAGCACCGTTTGCCCGACGGTGTCATAGAGCAGATAACCGATCGCATAGCCGAATAATCCCCCAAGCACGGACGCGACGGTACAGATGATGCCGAATCGCAGCGCCTTGTCAGGATGCGCCAGGCACATGAGGCCGAGTAGCGGATGCGGCGGGATCGGGAAGAAGCTGCTTTCAACGAAGCTGACGCCAAAGAGCCAGCGGGAAGC
Source organism: uncultured Rhizorhapis sp. (assembly GCA_965974445.1). Taxonomy (GTDB): domain Bacteria; phylum Pseudomonadota; class Alphaproteobacteria; order Sphingomonadales; family Sphingomonadaceae; genus Rhizorhapis. The sequence continues at coordinate 1,236 of CBHCMH010000285.1, read as the reverse complement.
GTGTTGGTGGCCAGCTTTCTCAAGCGTCCAGTCATAGAGGCGTCTCAGCATTGTATGGGAATTAGCCGCAGTTGCCCTGTGACGCCAGACATTGTCGCGGAGGCGTTCAGATTTTCTTTGTCAATTTCGCCGACAATCATGCCCGTGTCGGGTTTGTTTACAATTTCCCTGTAAACCGCCCGCATATTCAGGGAGATGCTGGAAATCGGCCGCGCATGATCAGACTGTTCAAACATTATATTCCTCATGCGGTGCTTCTCCTTGCAGCGCTGGATTTCCTGCTGCTCCTGGGCGCGGCGGAACTTGGGTGGGTTTACCGCGCGCAGCAGATCGGCATGGACGTCGAACGCATCGCGACCCGCTATGTCCCGCTGGTAAGTTTCGCCGTCTCCCTGCAGGTCGCGATGATCGCGGTCGGGGTTTACGGGACAGAGGCCTTGCAGTCGCTTCGCTTCGCCACGGCGCGGCTGCTGGTGGCGATTTCGCTGGGCGTCATTTTCCTGTCCGTGCTGTCCTTCATCCAGCCGGGCGCGACCCTGTGGCGGTCCAATTCGCTGTACGCCATGGTCTTTTCCTTCCTGATGCTGATTACGCTGCGCATATTGCTGGGCCAGATGATCGGCGGGGAGGCGTTCAAGCGGCGGCTGATCGTGCTGGGCGCGGGGCCGCGCGCCGACCGTATCCGCCAGCTCGCGGAACGGCGCGGCAGCGGCTTTTCGATTGTCGGCTATATCGCCATGAACGACGGCAAAAAGGTGATTCCGGAGGCGATCGACCGCAGCGCCATCTACAACCTTGCCGATTTCGTTGTGCGGCTGGGCGCGAGCGAGGTGGTGTTGGCGCTGGAGGAACGGCGGAATGCTTTGCCGCTCTCCGACCTCTTGCGGATCAAGACCACGGGCGTGCACGTCAACGATCTTTCCAGTTTCCTGGAGCGGGAAACGGGGCGGGTGGACCTCGACAGCGTCAATCCCAGCTGGTTCATCTTTTCCGACGGCTTTTCGTCCGGGCGCAGACTATCCAGCTTTGCCAAGCGATTGTTCGACATTGGCGCGAGCTTCCTGTTGCTTGTGCTGACCGCGCCCCTGATCCTGCTCGCGGCGATCATCGTGAAGCTGGACAGCAAGGGGCCGGCCTTTTTCCGCCAGCGCCGCGTCGGGCTCTACGGTCAGGAGTTCGAGATCATCAAGCTGCGGTCCATGCGGCAGGATGCGGAGGTCAGCGGCAAGGCAGTCT
>CBHCMH010000284.1:0-3464 GCA_965974445.1 uncultured Rhizorhapis sp. | reverse complement strand
CGGCCTATACCTGGGTAAACGGCTATGCGCTCACCAACTTCCGCGCGGGTTTTCGCACGGAAGCTGGCCTCGACATCTATGGCTGGGTAAGAAACGCGTTCGACGTCAACTATTTCGAACAACTCGCCGTCCCTTCAGGTAATACCGGCCTCATTGTGGGCCAACCCGGCGATCCGCGCACCTGGGGCGGCACGATCAAGATCGAATTCTGAAAACAAGGGGTCCACATATGTTCACGCTTCCTGAGCTTACCGCGGAACATCTCCACGCCATACTCCCGTTCATCGGGGTCGGCTTCTTTGCGCAATTGATCGATGGTGCGCTCGGAATGGCGTTCGGCGTCATAACCAACACCATGCTGGTAAGTGTTGTGGGGCTGAGCCCCGCGCGCGCATCCGCCAGTGTTCACGTAGTCGAAAGCTTCACTACCGCTGCTTCCGCCATCAGTCACATCCTTCACAAGAATGTGAATTGGAAGCTGTTCGCCCGCCTCGCCATCCCCGGCATTATCGGCGGTGTCGCAGGGGCCTATCTGTTGACCAACATTGACGGAGCAATCGCCAAGCCATTCGTCATGGCCTATCTGTCCGGCATCGGCATCTATCTACTCTGGCGCGCGTGGGAGATGGGCCACGGGCATGAACACAAGCCCGCAAAAGTGGTTGAGCCCCTGGGGCTGCTGGGCGGATTTCTTGATGCAGCAGGCGGCGGCGGATGGGGGCCGGTGGTGACATCGAACCTCCTGGTGCAGGGCACCGAACCACGCACCACGATCGGTACTGTCAACACCGCCGAATTCTTCCTCACGACATCAATCTCGCTAACCTTCATCCTGACCTTGGGCCTGGAGGCATTCACGATTGCAGCGGTCGGTCTCATCATCGGCGGCCTCATGGCGGCTCCGCTTGGCGCGGTGATTGCGAAAAGAATTCCGGCAAAGCGCCTGTTGACGATGGTTGGCGTGCTGCTGACCGCCACCAGCCTGTTCAGCCTCTACAAGGCGCTTTTCTGATCTGGGATCGGCCGCACGCCGGGAACTATTCGCCCGCCAAGCAAATCTTCCCGGCAGCGAAGCAGCTTTTTTGTTACAATAGGGCGACAAACGCCTTGCTTGCCTCTATATGCGCGGGCAGGAAGCGGCGACAGGCCGCTGATGCTGCGGCAAACGGGTTTGCTTTACATGCTTACGACGAATCCTTTCGACGACGACAAGCTGCGCGAGGAATGCGGGGTTTTCGGGATCAGCGGCGCGGACACGGCTTCTGCCATGGTCGCTTTGGGGCTCCATGCTCTCCAGCATCGCGGGCAGGAAGCGGCGGGAATCACCAGCTGGGACGGCGCTGAATTCCATACCCACCGCGCCATGGGCCATGTTGCCGGAAATTTCGACCGCGACGAGATCATCCGCGGGCTTCCGGGCAACGCCGCCTGCGGCCATGTCCGTTATTCGACCACTGGCGAAACCGCGCTCCGCAACGTCCAGCCGCTCTATGCGGAGCTGTCCTCCGGCGGGTTTGCCGTTGCGCATAATGGCAATATTTCCAACGCGATGAAGCTCCGCCGGGAACTTATTCGCCGCGGCTCCATCTTCCAATCGACCTCCGACACCGAAGTCATCATCCACCTGGTCGCCACCTCCACCTATCGCACCCTGCTCGACAAGTTCATCGACGCGCTGAAACAGGTCGAGGGAGCCTATTCCCTGATCTGCATGACGCCAGAGGGCATGATCGCCTGCCGCGATCCGCTGGGGATTCGGCCGCTGGTCATGGGAAAACTTGGCGACGCCACGATTTTCGCGTCGGAAACTGTCGCTCTTGACGTCGTCGGCGCGGAATATGTCCGCAGCATAGACCCCGGCGAGCTCGTCATCGTCCCCAATCATGGCGAGGCACGATCCATCCGCCCCTTCGGCGACAGCCATCCCCGCCCCTGCATTTTCGAACATGTCTATTTTTCGCGCCCTGATAGCATCGTGGACGGCTCTTCGGTCTATTCCGTGCGCAAGGCGATCGGCGCGCAGCTTGCGATCGAAAATCCGGTCGAGGCTGACTATGTCATTCCCGTGCCCGACAGTGGCGTACCTGCCGCCATCGGCTATGCGCAGCAGTCCGGCATTCCCTTCGAACTGGGCATCATCCGTTCCCACTATGTTGGCCGCACCTTTATCCAGCCCGGCGACAAGGTCCGCCATCTGGGCGTGAAGCTGAAGCACAATGCCAACCGCGCGCTGATCAGCGGCAAGCGCATCGTCCTCATCGACGACAGCATCGTGCGCGGCACCACCTCGCTCAAAATCGTGCAAATGATGCGGGAGGCCGGCGCCAAGGAGGTCCATATGCGGATCGCCAGCCCGCCCACGCGGCACAGCTGCTTCTACGGCGTCGATACGCCCGAGCGCGCCAAGCTGCTTGCGCACAAGCTGGATGTCGAAGGCATGCGCGGTTTCATCCATGCCGACAGCCTCTCTTTCCTCTCCATCGACGGCCTCTACAAGGCTTTGGGAGAAGCGAAACGCGCCGATATCCGTCCGCAATATTGCGACGCATGCTTCACCGGCGATTATCCCACAACGCTTACTGATCAGGACGAAGCCCAGGTGACCGACCAGCTCTCCCTGCTCGCAGAGCGGGTGGTGTAAAATCCTGCCCCCGTTCGTGTCGAGCGAAGTCGAGACACGCTGCACCTGACCTCACGTCCCTCGACTGCGCTCGGGACGAACGGAAAAACAATAATGACCGAAATTGACTTCACCGGAAAGCTCGCCCTCGTGACCGGCGCAAGCCGTGGAATCGGCGCGGCCACCGCCGTCTCGCTTGCGGCGAAGGGCGCGCATGTCATTCTCACCGCGCGCACCGCCGGCGGGCTGGAGGAGGTCGAGGAGCGCATCCACGCGTCAGGCGGCAGCGCCACGATCGCGCCGCTGGACCTTACCGACGGCGACAGCATTGGCCGCTTGGCCGGAGCGGTCGCGGAACGCTGGCAAGCCCTGGACATACTGGTTCTCAATGCGGCGATGCTCGGAACACTCGCGCCGGTGGCTGCCATCGACGCCAAGGAATTCGCTCGCCTCATCACGCTCAACCTGACCGCTCAGCAAGCCCTGATCGCGGCCTTCGATCCTTTGCTCCGCAAGAGCCAGGACGCACGGGTGATCGCCATGACGTCAAGCGTTGCACGGTCCCCGCGCGCCTATTGGGGCGCTTACGGCGCATCCAAAGCTGCGCTGGAAACACTGGTCACCGCCTATGGCGAGGAAGTGAAGAATATCAGCGCCATCCGCACCGTCATCCTTGATCCGGGCGCGACCCGCACCGCGATGCGGGCCAAAGCCTATCCGGGCGAGGACCCGGCGACGCTGAAGTCGCCGGAAGCCGCGGCCGAAGCGATCGTCCGGATTATCGGCGAAAACACTCCCACCGGCCACCGCATGCGCGTCGAGGGCTGAAGGGCAGGCGCGGTTG
>CBHCMH010000283.1:0-3465 GCA_965974445.1 uncultured Rhizorhapis sp. | reverse complement strand
CTGCCTCCACCGCCAGCCCGTGGTTCAGCATGGCCAGCTCGCGCAGCCCCTTTTCACCGAGCAGCGTCATGTGAATGGAAAAGGCGAGCGCGCACAGGCCGCTATTGGTACAGATATTGGACGTCGCCTTCTCACGGCGGATATGCTGTTCCCGCGTGGAAAGGGTGAGGACGAAACCGCGCTGTCCCGCCGCGTCCACTGTCTCGCCGCACAGCCGCCCCGGCATCTGGCGCACATATTTCTGCTGCGTGGCGAACAGGCCCAGATAGGGACCGCCGAACTGCAGCCCGACGCCGATCGACTGCCCCTCGCCCACCACAATGTCCGCGCCCATTTCACCCGGAGGCGTAAGCGCGCCCAAAGCCACGGGTTCAGTGACCACGGCGATGAGCAGCGCGCCCGCCTCATGCGCCTTTGCCGCGATGGCGCTCTGATCGCCGATCCGGCCCAATATGTCGGGATATTGAACGACGACGCAGCTTGTATCCTTGCCAATGGCCGCAATCAGCGCGTCCGCGTCGGTCGCCGCCTCCAGGCGCGGCGTTTCATGGACCAGCTCGTCGCCCGTAAAGCGCGCCATGGTTTTGGCAACCGAGACATAATGGGGGTGCAGGCCCGACGAAAGGATGGCCTTGCTGCGTTTGGTAATGCGCCGCGCCATGCCGATCGCCTCCCAGCAGGCGGTCGAGCCGTCATACATGCTGGCATTGGCGACATCGCAGCCGAACAGGCGCGCGACCTGCGTCTGGAATTCGAACAGCACCTGCAGCGTGCCCTGCGCGATTTCGGGCTGATAGGGGGTATAGGCAGTCAGGAACTCGCCCCGCTGAATCAGATGATCGACGCTGGCGGGGACATGATGGCGATAGGCCCCCGCGCCCAGAAAAAAGGGCACCTCGCCCGCCGCCATATTCTGCCGCGCCAGCGCCGAAAGATGCCGCTCGACCGCCAGTTCGCTGGCATGATCGGGCAGGCCGGGGATTTTCTCGCTCAGGCGCGCGGCTTCCGGCACGTCGGCAAACAGCGCATCGATGGACGGCGCGCCGATGCGGTGAAGCATCTGGCTCCGGTCGGCATCGGTCAAGGGCAGGTAGCGCATATTTTCTTCCTTCACTCCCCTTCCTTTCAAGGGAGGGGTTGGGGGTGGGTAGCGAGCGAAGCGAGCTATTCAGCGTCGAAGGCGGCTTCGCCGGCCATTGCCGTGCAATGGCACCCACCCCTTCCCCCTCCCTTGAAAGGGAGGGGCTTATGACTCACAACCCGGCAACAAACTTGTTGTAGGCAGCTTCGTTCATCAGGCCCTCCAGCTCCGACGCGTCGGTCAGGCGCAGCTTGAAGAACCAGCCATCCTCTTCCGCATCGCTGTTGACCAGCGCGGGTTCGTCCTCCAGCGCGCCGTTCACCTCGACGACTTCGCCGGATACCGGGGCATAGACGTCCGACGCCGCCTTCACCGATTCCACCACCGCTGCATCGTCGCCCTTGTCGAACGTCGCGCCTTCGGCGGGCAGTTCGACGAACACGATGTCGCCCAGCTGGCCCTGCGCATAATCCGTGATGCCGATGGTGGCGATTTCGCCCTCGACATCGACCCATTCATGTTCGTCAGTAAAATAGCGGCTCATTATTCAAGCTCCTTGGCGATGGTAGCGATGAGGGACAAAGGGCATCGGCGTGACGGTGGCGGCCAGGTGCTTGCCCCGTACTTCGATTTCCAATCTGGTGCCGGGCGTAGCCAGAGCAGCGGGCACATAGGCCATGGCAATGGGCGCTCCGAGGCTGGGCGCGAATCCGCCGGAGGTCACGCTGCCGACTTCCTCGCCCTGTGCGAACACTTTCGCCCCTTCGCGGGCGGGCAGGCGTCCTTCGAGGGCAAGGCCGACGCGTTTGACCGGCGCGCCATTGGCGAGAAGGGCCAAAATGCGGTCCGCGCCCGGAAAGCCGCCTTCGGCTCGCCGCCGCTTCGATATGGCGAAGGCGAGGCCAGCGGTCACGGGATCGATATTTTCATCCAGATCATGCCCATAAAGCGGCAGCCCCGCTTCCAGCCGCAAACTGTCGCGCGCACCAAGGCCGATGGGCTTGACCGCTTCCAGCGCACAAAGTTCGTCGGCAAAGGCCTCCGCCGCATCGGCGGGCAGGCTGATCTCGAAACCATCCTCGCCGGTATAGCCGGAACGGCTGATCCACAGATCATAAGTGCGCCAGCGGAACGCCCCTGCCTGCATGAAGCCGAGCGCATCCACGCCCGCCACTAACTGCGACAGCGCTGCGGCCGCCTCTGGTCCCTGCAGCGCCAGCAGCGCCTGCTCGTCCATATGATTGATGGTGATCTCGTCCGGCAGATGTTCGCGCAGATGGCCGATATCATCATATTTGGTCGCGCCGTTGACGACCATGTAAAGCCCGTTGGTGCGGCGCGTGACCATCAGGTCGTCCAATATGCCGCCATCGGCATCCAGCAGCAGCGAATAGCGCGTCCGCCCTTCCTTCAAGCCGATGATGTCACCGGGCAGCAATGTCTCCAGCGCCCTGTCGGCCCCCTCTCCTGAAAATAGAAGCTGCCCCATATGGCTGACATCGAACAGCCCGGCATGCTCGCGCGTCCAGCCATGTTCGGCCATGATGCCTTCATACTGGATCGGCATCTCATAGCCGGCAAAGCTGACCATACGCCCGCCCCGCGCCCGGTGCCAGGCGTCAAGCGGCAGCAGCGCGTCGCCGGTATCGATATCGCTGTCAGAAAATTCGGCGTCGCTCATGTCTGTTTCGCTTTCATTCGAGGGGATAGAGGATCGACGCCAACAAGAGCGTCCTTCTCCATCACCCCCTCTGTCACGAAACCTGAGAGCTTTGACCGGCGGGTGTGGATTCCGCGCGGCTTACACCTTCGGTGGGACGAAAATATTCCGTCCGCTTTCCAGAGTGCCACCTGACGATGCGGTCCTTTGACCTGAGAGTTTCCGGGGCGGTTGCTCCTTCGGCGGCCTCCTTTTCCGTTGCCGGATAAAGAGGCGCTCTCCCGCATCGCCATCCGCCCGAATCCGGGCGGCGACATGAGACTCTTCGCTTAGCTGATTGTTCCTGTCAACCGCGGCAGTACGGCAATCAGATGACAAATTCATCGGGCAGGGCCGTAACCCCGAAAATTTCCTGATGCCGGGAAAGCGCATAGCGGTCCGTCATCCCGGCGATGAAGTCGGCAATATGGCGGCTCTTGTCCGGTTCATCGGCGTTGCAGCGCTCCGCCCAGCCGGACGCCATCAAATTCGGGTCGGCATGATAAGCGGCGAACAGATCATTGACGATCCGCTGCGCCCCCGCCGACGCGGCCAACTGCCGGGGGTGATGGTAAAGGGTCGCATACATGAAGCGCTTCCAATCGCGCTCGGCGTCCGCCAGTTCAGGCGAGAAACCAGCCAGCATGCGCCCGGCAGCACGAACATCAGCGGCGGTTTCGACGCC
>CBHCMH010000282.1:0-3472 GCA_965974445.1 uncultured Rhizorhapis sp. | reverse complement strand
TCCAGAACAATGTGCTCCCATTTTTCGGCCGTGTGCTGCCATTTCCGAAGGAGTAGGGAGCTGTATCGTCAGTGTGACGATCCGCGAAACCCGCGAACGTCGATTCGCCGACACCTGATGTGTCTGAACGGCGCAAACCCTGTAACCGACGGGATCGGGCCTGCTGCCCGACTAAGGGCAAACCGTCACTCGCCGGTCTTGGCCGGCTTCCTGTAGGGGACGAAATCCTCAAGAAGGACTTGCGCCCTGAACATTCCGGTGCTGCGTCCGACCGCCCGGACATTGTCCAGCCGGCAGAGATCGCTGCCATATCTGCGAATGACCAGTATATCGTCATCATCAAGCGATGCAGGGTCGCGCGTCCGATTGACCCAGATCGTCCTGCCGTCTTCATAGACGATGGCGGTCTTGTCGATGATCCGCAGATTATTGGACCCAAAGGTCGAAATGCAGCGCTTGGGTTCACCCGCCTCTCGCCCCTCAAGCAACTTGGCAAGATATTCTTCACCGCTGCCTTTGGTCTTTGCCTCAAGGGCAGGGACAAAGAGCAGGCCGCCAGCCGCTGCCGCGAGGATGGTCTTTCTCAATCGATCCGACATACCACATCTCCTGTGATCGCCTGCAGTATGACGAACGCAAGATGAACAATGGCTGACCTGATGCGGCCGCTTGGGCGGCTCCCCCTCCACATTGGAAGGGGAAGCCCGGCCTGGCACTCACTTGATCGGCAGCGAAAAGCCCGTCGCTGGCAGTCCCGCCTCATTATAAAGATTCACGATGGGGCTGGCCTGCCAGAGATAACGCACCTCGTGAGCGTTGGCATCCGCCGGCAACAGGATGGTTTCGCCGTCCAGCTCGCCGTTCACAAATCGGCAGCTGGCCGCGGCATTGCACAGCTCAAATCCGATTGCCGACCCGCCGCCTACCAGCTTGAGCGGGCCATGGGTGAAGCGAACCGCGATGCCCTTTGCCGTCCGCGCAACCGAAATCGGCGCCGGTCCGCGACCCTCGACAGCTTCGCCGAGCGCGATGTGCCGGGCCGCCAATGCGAGCCGGCGGCCGACGTCCTGCTTGTTGGTGGGGTGTATATCGCTGACCTGGCCGATGTCGATGGCGCTCGCCATGCCGACCTGCGGATCGGCATCCGCGACACGGCGCTGGACGTCGCGCAGTTGTGCCCAGCTATCGTTCGACGGAACCGAGGCAAGCGGACCGAAATTGGCGAGCTGAACCATCAGGAAAGGCCTCGCGCCGAACCGCTTGCGCCAGTCAGCGATCAGCATGGGCATGAGTTGGGCATACCCCTTGGCGTCGCCCGCATTGGCCTCCCCCTGATACCAGGCGAAGCCCGTCAGGGGATAGCCGCGAAGCGGCGCGATCATGCCGTTGAAAAGCGTTGTACGGCCGGCACCGCCGGTCCAGGGCACGCTGGGCGGCACCTCGCCGTTCTTGAGCGGCCGTCCCTTGGCGAAGGTCCAGTCGGAAAGCGGCAGGACCGTGCCGTCGCCAAGGGTGAGCGTGCGTGCCGTCTCGCCCCACAGGCCGCCGCCGCCGCCCGTATCGACGACCGATATTTCGACAATGTTTTCACCGGCCTTCAGCACGCCTTCGGGAACCTCATAGACGCGGTTCTTCTGCCAGCCCTGGTCGGCGCCCACGATCTTGCGGTTGATCCGCGTGACATCGATGTCGTCGATGGATCCGATAGCGATGCGCGCGGATTTTCCGGCCTGCGCCGCGGTCAGCTTCACACGGGCACGGTAATGGCCGACTCCGTCGAAGGTCGCGAGCGCGGGGTCGCCCCATTGTTCCCACGTCTGCTGGTTCGGGACCGGGCGCCAGACCGCCTTGGCGGGCGCGGTGGCGTCGCCGCTCAGCCACTGGAACAACAATTTTGTCCAGTTGCCGTAGGCGCTGCCCGGATCGCGGGCATATTGGTCCATCAGCGTAAAATCGTTCTGATAACGCGGTAGCGTATGCAGTGCGTCGCGGCTGATCCATTCTTCGATCGGCGACCCGCCCCAGCTTGCCGCGATCAGACCGATCGGGATGTTCTGCCGCGCCTGGAGTTCACGGCCCATGATGTAGCAGGCTGCGGAGAAGCCGGCCGCGCTCTCTGGTGCCGAACGCTGCCAACTGGCCGGAGCCGAGAAACTCTGCTGGGGCGTCGTGCTCGATTGCCGTGGCACATTGAGAAGCCGCAGCATCGGATGGGTGGAGTAAGGCACCTCAAAGGCGGCATTGGTTGCATAGCGAAGTGAGAATTCCATGTTCGACTGGCCTGAACAGAGCCAGACATCCCCGACCATGACGTCTTCGAGCTGCCGTTCCTCGCTGCCGCTGCTCACCTTGACGGTATAGGGGCCGCCTGCTTCGCGGCGAGGGAGGTTGACCTGCCATCGCCCCTTGCTGTCGGCATTGGCGGTGTGCGTTTCGCCGTCGAATGTAACGCTGACGTTGCTTCCCGGATCTGCGGTGCCGCTGACCGGGATTTCCCGACCGCGTTGAAAGACGGCGTGGGAGGAATAGGCCGGGTCGAGAACGAGCGGGGCTGCATTGGCGGCGGCGGCTGGCAGCGCCGCCATAAAAAGTGCCGGAATGATCTTCATGTCGTGCCTTTCATTCAGAGAGCGTCTGCAGGCAGTCGCGTCCAGGCCGTTCAATTACGGCTCACTCGCGTCCCAAACCCTCTTCCTCTTCCCAATCTTGTATGGTAGCGTTACCAATAACACTCATCCGCACGCAAGCGGAAATTCGAAATGGGAGGATTAAATGTTGAAGATTGGTCGCCGCGGTATGATTGCGGGCGCTCTGGCGATGGGCGGTGCCGCATCGGCGAAGGCATCCATGTTCAAGCCCAACTGGTCGTCTCTGACCGCCGGCTGGGAGACTCCGGAATGGTTCCGCGACGCCAAATTCGGCATCTGGGCGCACTGGGGGCCGCAATGCCAGCCCGAGGCGGGCGACTGGTATGGCCGCCTGATGTATGTGCCCGGCAGCGGCGCCTATCAGCACCACGTCGCCAATTACGGGCACCCCGCCGATACCGGTTTCATGGAGATCATCGGCAAATGGAAGGCTGAGGCGTGGGATCCGGCCGCGCTACTGCGCCGCTACAAGCAGGTCGGCGCGAAATATTTCATGGCCATGGCGGGCCATCACGACAATTTCGATCTGTACGACAGCACACATCATGCGTGGAATTCGACCCGGGTGGGCCCGAAGCGCGACATCGTCGGGGGGTGGGAAAAAGCGACCAGGGCCGAAGGGCTGCCCTTTGGCGTCAGTAACCATGTCAGCCACGCCTGGCACTGGTATCAGACCGCCTATGGCTATGATCCGGAAGGCTCGAGGGCGGGCGAGCGCTACGACGCGTTTAAGCTGCGCCGCGAGCAGGGCCATGGCAAATGGTGGGATGGGCTTGACCCGCAGGAACTCTATACCGGCCCCAGCTTCGTGGCGCCCGCCGGGA
>CBHCMH010000281.1:0-3484 GCA_965974445.1 uncultured Rhizorhapis sp. | reverse complement strand
GAGCCAGCATGTCGTCAAACGCCGCCACCGCTGGGCCGATGGGAATGCTGTCCAGGCGGCAGCCCAGCAGCCGCGCGCATTCGGCGGCATCGTCCAGGCTGTCCTGACTGGTGAAGCGGGACGGCAGCATGACGCACCACACGCGGTCAGCACCCAAAGCATCGACGGCGACCGCCGCCGACAGGGCGCTGTCGATCCCGCCGGACAGGCCCAGAACCACGCCGGGAAAGCGGTTGCGGTTCACATAATCGCGCAGGCCCACGACCATGGCGTGATAAATGTCCTGCGGATAGGGATCTGGCGTGGCAAAGTCGCCCGGCGCGCAGGTCCAGCGGCCGTCATCGCCCTTCGTCCAATGCGTCAGCGCCAGCGCCTCATCCCATTCGGGCAAGCGGTGGACGATCTCCGCCGCATCCGACAGGATGAAGGATGCTCCGTCGAACACCAGCTCATCCTGCCCGCCGACGCGGTTCAGGTAGATGACCGGAAGTCCCGTTTCCTTGACCCGCGCGGCGGTAATGGCGTCGATCCGGTGCTGGTCCTTGTTCACCTCATAGGGGCTGCCATTGGGACTGATGAGAATTTCAGCGCCCCGGTCCTTCAGATGCGCGCAGACGAAGGGAAACCAGATATCCTCGCAGATGGGCAGGCCGATCTTGACCCCCCGGAAGTCCACCGGCTCGGGCAGCGGGCCGGGCGCGAACAGCCGCTTTTCGTCGAAGGTGCCGTAATTGGGCAACTCGCGCTTCTGCCGGATCGCGGCAATCTCGCCTCCGTCGAGCAGGGCGACGACGTTGAACAGCACCCCCTGCGCCGCGACCACCGTGCCCACCAGCATCGCCGGGCCGCCGTCCGCCGTCGCCTTGGCCAGGCGCAGCAGCTCATCGCCCGCCCGTTCGATCAGCGCGGGCTTCAGCACCAGATCTTCGGGCGGATAGCCGATCAGTTGCAGCTCGGGATAGACGATCAGGTCCGCGCCCCGCGCCTTTTCCCGCCAGAGCAGCATGGCGTCCGCATTGCCGGCCAGATCGCCCACCGACTGGGTAAGCTGGGCCATGGCGATGGTGAGTTTGTCGGTCATGACGCTGGTCCGTAGAGCATTTTGGGACCGTTGCAAAATTCGGTTTTTTTAAAATCTACGTCGTTCCCGCGAAGGCGGGAACCCATCTCCCAACGTACAATCAAGCGGTTGGCTCAGGAGATGGATCCCCGCCTTCGCGGGGATGACGATAAAAAGGAATTTCGCAACGATTCTGCATTTTGACGGGGCTTGGAATCGGCTTGTGGAAAGTTTGGCGGCAACGCCCTTTCCCAATTTCCATTTGGAGTCTACAGGGGCCGCGATTATCAGCGTCACATACTTGTCACGGGGTGCAGCAGCCATGAAATTGATGACCGGGAATTCGAACCTCCCGCTGGCACAGGCGATCGCCGATTATATCGAGCTGCCCTTGATCGACGCCAGCGTGCGCCGCTTCGCCGACGAGGAAATCTTCGTCGAAATTCACGAGAATGTGCGCGGCGAGGATATTTTCGTCATCCAGTCGACCAGCTATCCCGCCAATGACAATTTGATGGAGCTGCTGATCATGATCGATGCGCTGAAACGCGCGTCGGCCAAGCGGATCACGGCTGTCGTGCCCTATTTCGGCTATGCGCGGCAGGACCGCAAACCCGGTCCCCGCACGCCGATCTCCGCCAAGCTGGTTGCGAACCTCATCACCACGGCTGGCGCGGACCGCGTGCTGTCGGTCGATCTGCACGCTGGGCAGATCCAGGGCTTTTTCGACATTCCCACGGACAATCTCTATGGCGCGCCGGTCATGTCCGCGGACATTCAGGCGCGTTTCGGCGACAAGAACATCATGGTCGTATCGCCCGACGTCGGCGGCGTGGTCCGCGCCCGCGCGCTCGCCAAGCGGCTCGATAACGCTCCGCTCGCCATCGTCGACAAGCGGCGCGAGCGGGCGGGCGAATCGGAAGTGATGAATATCATCGGCGACGTGACCGGCCGCTTCTGCATCCTCATCGACGATATCGTCGATTCGGCGGGCACGCTCTGCAATGCCGCCGCCGCTCTCAAGCAGGCGGGCGCGGAGGACGTCGTCGCTTATGTGACACACGGCGTTCTGTCCGGCGGCGCGGTCGCCCGCGTCAATGCGTCGCAGTTGAGCGAGCTGGTGATTACCGATTCCATCCTCGCCACCGACGCCACGCGCGATTCGGGCAGCGTCCGCCAGCTTCCCATCGCCCCTCTGCTGGGCGAAGCGATCAAGCGCATCGCCGAGGAAACGTCGGTTTCCAGCCTGTTCGATTAAGGGCAATGACAACCAAGGCCGATCTTGAACTCGCCCAGCACCTTGCCGATGCCGCGGGCGAAGCGATTCGGCCCTTTTTCCGGGCTCGTTTCGATATAGAAACGAAAGGCGACCTATCCCCCGTCACACAGGCCGACCGCGCCGCCGAGGCCGCCATGCGCGCGATCTTAGAGAAGTTACGCCCGCAGGACGGCATCATCGGCGAGGAATATGGCCCGGTACGCGAGGATGTGGCGCGCGTCTGGATTCTCGACCCGATCGACGGCACCCGCAGCTTCATCGCCGGACGCCCCATCTTCGGCACGCTCGTCGCCCTGATGCAGGAAGGCTGGCCGGTCATTGGCGTCATCGACCAGCCCATCGCCCGCGAACGCTGGACCGGGATGACGGGCCAGGCCACCTTGTTCAACGGTCAGCCGGTGCGCACCCGCACCTGCCGCGCGCTCGACCAGGCGATCCTCGGCAGCACCGGCCCGCAATATTTCCCCGGCTGCACGGGCGAGCATTTCTCGATCCTGGCCGGCCAGTGCCGGGACACGATCTGGGGCGGCGATTGCTACAACTATGCCCTGCTGGCGAGTGGTCACATGGACATCGTGGCCGAAGCGGGCCTGAAGCTCTACGACATCGCCGCTCTGGTGCCGGTGGTGGAGGGCGCGGGCGGGCATATGTGCGACTGGCACGGCAATCCGCTCGACCGCGACAGCAATGGCGAGGTCATCGCCATGGGCGACATCGCGCGCATGGAAGACATATTGGAGGCGCTGGCCCACGGGCATCAGGGGCATTGACGCCGACCGAATATGAGGCTGAAAAGGCCTCACGACAAAAGTCTGGAGCAGGATGGCTGGTAGACTCGGGCCTTGTAATTTGGGGAACGAACTCGAATGCAGTCGTCACAGCCGCCGATTGAGGGATTTTTCCCGCTGCTCTGGCATTATGCGTCAACCGACGGTGTTCCGGCACGCTCCCTGAAGGTAGCGCTGATCGTCGGCACCGCGCTCAATTTCATCAATCAGGGCGATGCGATATTCGGGCAAGCGCCCATAAGCTGGTTGAAACTGGGGCTGACGTTTGCCATGCCCTATGTGGTGAGCACCTATGGAGCAGTGGCCGCGCGGTGGAACGGCCGCTGAACGCCAGGATCAGAACTTGCCGTAGGTGCC
>CBHCMH010000280.1:0-3485 GCA_965974445.1 uncultured Rhizorhapis sp. | reverse complement strand
AGCGGCGCTACCGCTGTTTTCTCTCGTGCATCGGAAGTGTTGATCGTACCGGTAGCGGCATATAGAACAGACCACCGCGTCGAACTGGCGCCGAGACTAATGCTGTTGTCTACCTGCGGATTTATGCCGGAGGTATCGAAGCTCATAACAAACGTGGACGCCGCTGTTCCCGGAGGCGTCAATCGCAGCCTCATCCTTGTGCCAGTAGCCGTGCCAGTAAAGTTTTCGACAGCATTGAACGTCAGTTCTGAGGCTTGTATTCCGGAGAAACCGCCTGCGCTGGTATATCCCGCGCAGCGCAAACTAAAGAGCGCGTCTCCGGCCAACACGCCGCTCGGAAAGCTATTTGTGCCTCTCGCCTTGACTCCAGCCAAGAACCCCGAAGCGGTGGTGTCTTGGTATCGAACGATAATAGCGGCGGCAGACGAATCGTTTTTTTCGATAGCCAACGAGGATGCAAATCCGAAGTCTGCAGTAGGGACTCCGATGTTTAAAGCGTCCGAGAGCGTGTCAGAAAATACCTTATCCCCCCTTAAAAACTGAGACGTGCCCCCCGACGGAATGGTCGGCTCTTTCCCGGCCAGCGCATCGAATACCGCATCACCACTCGGCGCATGCGTGGTGTCGCCATTGGTGATGGTATTGACGATCAGTCCGCTTACCGTGGCCGCAAGCTCGGTGATCTGGGCCTGCAGCTTGCCGAGAGCCGACAGCACGGTATCGGCTGCTGTAATGACGGCGGACGATGCCAGCGACAGTCCGGTCAGCACCGTGGCGCGGACGCGAGCGGCGGTGAAGTAGAGATTTGTCGCCCCCTCGGCCAGGTCGTCAGTCGTAGCCGCGCTTGTGCCTGTCTTGCGCCCCTTCGCATCGAACGCCGTGCGCTGCAGCGTGCCGCCGCCTGCGTCTGGAACGTCGGCCAGGCCGAACGTCGTGACGCCACCAGAATCGACCGCCTTCGTCAGTTCGCCGGTTGCCGCCTCGACCGCATCGGCAATCGCCGTCCACGTCTTGTTTCCGTTCTCGTCGGTGCCGTAGTAGTAGCTCGGCCCCGGCGTGAAGCTGTCGCCGACAAGACTGATCTGCACGCTGCCTGATGCCGGCGAGCCAACGACCTGTACCGACATGAGGCCGGCGATGATGAAGCTGGCACCGCCCTGCTCCAAAGCTTCGACGCGCGCCTCAAGGCCAGCAACCTCGTCCGAAACGGTGCCGTTGTCTATTGCGAACTGGAGCAGTTGGCTGAAAAAATTCCGCCACTCAAGCGTGGCTGCGCCCGAATTGTCGATCAGCGAGGACTGCGCCCGCGGGAGGATCGGCGTTGCCACTTACGGCACCTCCACCGTGCCGTCCGCTGACCAGCCGAACGGGATCGGCGCCAGAATGTTGCCGCTGCCGTTGGCGATGCCATGATCGCCGTTGAAGGCCACGGTGAAGCCGGTCGCGGACTGGGCAATGACGTTCACGTCCACGTAGTAGCCGGCCGCCGTGGTGCCGCCGGCATTGGTCACTTGGATCACGGGCGTGGCCGTGTAGGGCGTCGGGAACACCACCGCCTTCTGCGTCAGCACGCCGCCGCTGGCCGGCGCGGAGTCGGCGCCGTACTGCCTCAGGTACTTCGTCGGGTCGCTGCTGACGCCCGCCTGGAAGCTGCCGGTGCCGACGACAATGTCCGGATCCGGCGGATCAGCCGGCGGAGTCCAGAGCAGGTTGGCCCCGTCGGTGGTCAGGAAGTAGCCATTGCTCCCAGTCGGGTCAGGCGGCTGCAGTACCGGCTGCCACTGCAGGACCGAGCCGTCATTGGTCAGGAATTGGCCCGTCACCAGGGCCGGAATGACGGCACCGGCGCCAGCGTCGGGCCGAACGTTGTTCCGGGTCCAGATCTCCACGTCGTCGGCGTCGGTCATGACCACGCCGTACTCTCCGTCACCCCATACGTCCGTCACCGTCCGGCCCGCCGCATCCATCAAAACGGGGTTACTATTCAGGACGGTCATGGCCTCGTCCGACCAGGTGTCCTTGAGGGTCGTGAGGTCGGTTTCGTAGGTATAGAGCTTGCCGCCCGCGTTCACTTGACCTGAGGGCAAGAGGTACTGAGGGGCCTGGTTCAAGATGCGAAACGACATCGGTTACTCCAAATGAAAAGCCCCGCACGGGGCGGGGCTGGAGAGTGATATGGCGGATTGGCGAGACAACAAATACGGGCTTGAGGCCGGCTACTCAGCGCTCAACGAGTCTGAGAGCTTCAAGTACGTCATGGGCGCGGTGGTGCTGGTACTGGTGATCGTCGGCTCAGTTGTTGGCTTCTTCTGGAGCATTTTCTAGAAGTTCAACGAATTCCTGCGCTTCCGGCTCATGTTCGGCGATGCGCTTGAGGACCGGTATCTGCTGCGGCAAAGACGAGATCGGCATCTCAGACTTGTTCGCCAACCATGCGACGAATCTCGGGCTTGTCATGGCTCGCGCCAAGGCGTTCGCGCCCGCTCCACCTGCGGCCAGTGTTCCGAACGTTCCGGGCTGGCCCGTAAGCAGTGATCCCGCCAGTGTCGCCGCATAAGTGAGCGCGGCTCCTTTGTTCGCAGTGCCTGAGGGATTCGCGAACACCTTGGAGCCGGTCTTGATCCGATCGGCTACCCGCGCCAGCTTTTCCATATCGGCAGTGAAGGCCGGGCCGTGCCGATCGAACAGTGCGCGCTTGGCTTCTGGACTGACCTTGTTCCAGTTCGTCAGGAAGGTCTGCGCGCTGAACGTCTCGCCGGCAGCGCCCTGCTGGCCAGGGGTCGCCAGGCCCATCCGCTTGATCACAGCGCCTGTGAGCGCTTTCTGGCCCTCCTTGGGAAGCGACTGCATCACTGCGCGAAGCGTGGTTCCGCCGTCCTGGGTTCCACTCATCACGGCGTTGTAGACCTTCTCAGGGCCGCCATTCTTGTCCACCACCCGCTGCAGCTGCTCGATGCGGTCGGCAGAAGCTTTGAAGTAGTTGTTCGCGCGCTTCATTGCCTGTGCGGCTGCCGGGCCTTGGCTGCGCGCGGCTTCGTCCAGGTCTTGCGAAAGGGCAGCGTAGAGGCGCTTGTACTGTGCCGTGGGACGATCTGCCGACAGCGCGAAGTCTGACAATTCCTCACCGATCCGGCTGCGCAGCTGCTTCACTGCCTCATAGGGCATGGCGCCACTATTGGCGGCCAAGTCTTCGGACACGTTCTTCGCGATCTCAGCGATGCGCGGATTGACCAGGCCGCCAGTCGTCGCCTCTGCGCCTGCTACTGGAGCGGTCAGCTCGGCAAGCGTCAATTGTGTGCGGCCCAGCGGTAGCGCAGTGGCTTTCGGCACCAGCTTGTCCGCCTGCCAATACAGAGCCGACCGCATGGCCTTGGTGTTCTTGGCGAACGTGTCTACGCCCTTCTCGATCGCACGGCCAGCGCGCTCAGCGCTCGCATTTGGGAAGAATAAGTCAGCCTTCGCCTGCAGGCCGGCGCCGATCTTGT
>CBHCMH010000279.1:0-3490 GCA_965974445.1 uncultured Rhizorhapis sp. | reverse complement strand
TAATTTTAAAGTCAAGAATTGGTTAATTTCCACATCGCGATATTTCGTACTAATTCTTTGGACATAATACTTTAGTCATAATACCATATTTAGACACGATATAATCCCTATGTATCGTTTGTTGAAAATGGAAATATGATATTCTTCCAGTTTTAGAGCTCTTTACCGAGTCACGTGGCCTGAGCGGACAGGGTCGACCGCTCGTTCAGGAGATGGGTTGTGAGACCGAGCTTGAAGCTATTGCTGCCGCTTTGCATGGCGGTGGCCAGTTGCGGGGACACGCACATTGGCCGGAACCTCCCCAAGGGGGAGCAGGCCTATAATATCATTCCAATAGCCAATCCGGAGAAGGCCAAGGAGGATTATCGCATCGGCCCGCTGGACGCGTTGGACGTAACCGTATTTCAGGAACCCGAGCTATCGGTGAAGGCCGTTAAGGTGGATGCGTTCGGCAATGTCGAGTTGCCCTTGGTCGGCAGCGTGTCCGCCGGGGGGAAAACCGCAAATCAGCTGTCGCACGAAATCGCTACGCGACTCGGCGAGAAATATCTGAAAAACCCGCAGGTATCCGTCGTCGTGTCCACACCCGTTCCGCAGAAGGTGGTCGTGCAGGGCGAGGTCATCCAGCCTGGATCATATGAGATTCAAGGGCCGACCACCTTGCTGGGCGCGCTCGCGCTGGCAAGGGGAGAGTCGCGCGTAGCCTCTCTCAACGAGGTGGTCGTGTTCCGGACAATAAACGGCCAGCGAATGGGTGCTGTCTTTGACGTAAACAGTATTCGCAGCGGCACCGCGAAGGATCCTGAAATAGTGAGCAATGACCTGGTTATCGTGGGATATTCCCAAGCCAAGAGTATATGGCGGGATATTCTCAGTTCGGTTCCGTTGCTCAATGTATTTCGTCCATACTAGAACGAATTTCATAGATTGGTCACGCCATGAACAATCAAGCCATCGCCAATTCGCGACCGCGTTACCACCTTCTCCCTCGGGACTATGACGGATCCCAGGATATTATCGACGCGGACTTCGAGCTGGTTGGAGAGAGCAGCGGGATTGATCTTCGCGCCATCTGGGCCACGATCCTGCGTGAACGCAAGTTGATCCTGGTCATCCTCTTGCTCGCCCTGGCCGCAGGCGTTGCAAGTATCCTGTTTTCGCGAACGACGTACCGTGCCCAGGCCGCGGTGCAGGTGGAAGAGCAGCTGCCGAATGTTCTGGGTACACAAGAACTTGAACCCGCTCCTGTACGGACGGAGGCTGACCGCTTCCTTAAGACTCAGGTCGATATATTGAACAGCCGGGCGATGGCTGCCGGGGTCGTGGAAAAGCTCAAGCTTGACCAGAATCGCATCTTCGTGCGCGAGGCCGGCATTTCCGCCGACAATGATGCCGGGATACCGGTTTCCGAGCAGGCGATAAACGCCGTCCAGGAGAGAATGACGGCCTCGTCACCCCGTGACACCAGGATCCTCAAGATATACTTCGATAGCGGAAATGCGGAGCTGGCCGCATCGGTGGCCAACGGTTTTGCAGATAATTTCGTTGCCTCTAATGTGCAGCGGCGGTTCGACACATTTTCCCATTCGCGAAACTATCTTCAAAAGCAGATCGACACGACAAAAGTCCGTCTGGCGCAGTCCGAGCGGGCCTTGATCGCCTATTCTCGAGCTGCCGGAATCGTGGACGCAAGCGGCGCAGCGGGGGCGAAATTCGAAGATGGCGGGCGCCGCTCCCTGACCACTGCCAATCTGGTGGAGCTCAATGCAGCCTACGCGCAAGCACGCTCAAACAGTGTTCAGGCGCAGCAGCGGTGGCAGCAGGCGCAGGCGACCCCGCTGATGAGCCTGCCGGAGGTACTTTCGAACCCCGCCATCCAGGATCTGACGCGCCAGCGCGCGGAATTCGAAGCGGCCTATGAAGAGGAACTCCAGCGCCGCAAGGAGGAACATCCATCGATGGCGCAGGCGAAGGCCAAGATCAAGGAATTGGACCGCCAGATCTCAGCGCTTGCCTCCAGCATCCGAACATCCATTAGCGACCAGGCCCGAGTCGCACAAAGGCAGGAGGGCGCGCTGCTTGGCGCCGTCGGTCAGCTCAAGTCGGCAACGCTGACCGAGCAGGACAAAGGCGTGCACTACAACATTCTGCGGCGGGAGGTCGACACGAACCGCGACCTCTTCAACAGCCTGCTTCTGCGTTATAACCAGATTAGCTCGCAGGCCGGTCTGATCAGCAGCAACATCGCGATTGTTGATCGCGCCATTCCCCCGATCAACCCGATCTCTCCCCGCCCCTGGCTCAACATGACGCTGGCCAGCCTCGGCGGCCTCCTGCTCGGCCTCATTGCGGCGTTCGCACGCGACCGGTTCAGGGACAAGATCGACATGCCGAACGAGGTCGAGGATGACCTTGGCGTTCCCCTTTTGGGTGTCGTCCCGAAGCTGGAGGGAGATCGGGCTTTGCGGAAAGCCCTCGACACGCCGCGCTCGGCCATCGTTGAGGCCCATCACACGATAGCCTGGTC
The DNA here is from genome assembly GCA_965974445.1 of uncultured Rhizorhapis sp. Classification (GTDB taxonomy): domain Bacteria; phylum Pseudomonadota; class Alphaproteobacteria; order Sphingomonadales; family Sphingomonadaceae; genus Rhizorhapis. The sequence goes on along the minus strand of CBHCMH010000279.1, from coordinate 963 downwards.
CCTCGACGCCAGGGCGAAGCTTCCGCCACATTCGGTTCTTCTGCTGACGAGCAGCCAGGCAAATGAAGGCAAGTCCACCACCGCCGCAACGCTCGGCAGCAATCTGGCGGGCACCGGAAAGCGGGTGCTGCTTGTGGATGGCGACATGCGAAGGGGATCACTGCATCGCGTGATGGGCTTGCACAATGATGCGGGTCTTTCGAATCTGCTGAACCGGGAATTATCGGCGCTGGAGGCCATTCAATATTCCGACGTCTACAAGCTGCCATTCATCTCCCGGGGAACCGCGTCGGCCAGCCCAGCCGAACTTCTGGCCGGTGAGGGAATGACTGACTTTCTTGGAGAAGTTCGGGCCAGTTATGACATCATAATCATAGACGGTCCGCCAGTGCTGGGACTGGCTGACGCGCCAAGGCTGGCTGCCGCAGCCGACGGTACCCTGTTCGTGATGGCGGCACATTACGCGTCCAAGGAAGCGGCCCGCATGGCGCTGCGGCGCTTGGCCACTTCCGGCACCAATGTGATCGGCCTTGTCCTTACCAAGTTCGACGTGATGAAGGCGGGCGGACATTATGGCTACGGATATACGTACGAGTATGGCGAGATCGACCGGCCAGACGAGCTGACGGATGACACCGCCGCAGCTGTGCCGGCATAAATGCCATGGCCTACCAGGCAGCTCTTCCGGGATACGAGCGGCCGCGCCGGCTACAAGCCCGGCGCATGTCGCTGTTCCCGCTGCTGGCCGTTTGCACCCTTGCGCTGTTGTGGCTCCCGACGCCCCTTGCGGCAAACAGGGACTTTTCCCCGACATTCTTCATACCGTTCATCGTTTTGGCCTGGACCGTGCTGGGGCCAGGCTACAACCATCGAACCAGCAGGGCGATAAAGGGAGAATTTGGCCCGGGTCTCTGGATCGAAATAGGATGTGTTTCGGTGGCGCTGGTTTTCGCCGCACTATCG
>CBHCMH010000278.1:0-3496 GCA_965974445.1 uncultured Rhizorhapis sp. | reverse complement strand
GGCGAACCGCTGCAGCCCTTCGGCAAGCATCACTCTGGGGCGGTAGCCGGTCAGTCCGTGCAGTTTGCTCACATCAGCATATGTCGCCGTGACGTCGCCTGGCTGCATCGGCCGCATCAGCTTTTCCGCCTGCCGTCCCAACGCGGCCTCCAGCGTGGAGATCATCTCCATCAGCCCTACCGGGTGGCTGTCGCCAATGTTGAGAATACGGTTTTCCCGTAGCGGCGGCGGGTTGTCGAGAGCCCCGATGATGCCATCGACGATGTCGTCGATATAGGTGAAGTCGCGGGCCATTTTCCCCTCACCGTACACCTCGATCGGGTCGCCCGCCATGATCTTCCGGGTAAAGCTGAAATAGGCCATATCGGGCCGTCCCCACGGACCATAGACGGTGAAGAAGCGCAGGCCCGTCTGGGGAAATCCATAGAGATTGGCGTAGGACGCGCTCATCAGCTCGCAGGCCCGCTTGGTCGCCGCATAAAGCGACACCGGACTCGCGGCGGGCTCGTCCTCGGTAAAACCCTCCCCGCCCAAAGGCTTGTCGCCATAGACGGAGCTGGACGAGGCGTAGACCAGATGCTGAAACCCTTCGGCATGCCGGCACGCCTCCAGCACCGACAGATGCCCGGCCAGATTAGATTTTTCATAAGCGAAGGGGTTTTCAAGACTGTAACGCACCCCCGCCTGCGCGGCGAGGTGGACCACATGGCGCACCGCGTTTTCACGGATGAGCGACGCCATGGCCGAAGCATCCGCGATATCCATGCGCACCATCTTGAAGCCAGCGCGCGCCGCGAGCGTCTCCGCACGGGCGTCCTTCAGCGAGGTTTCATAATAGTCGTTGAAATTATCGACTCCGATCACCGCCTCGCCCCGGTCCAGCAACCGGTGCGCCACGGCATGGCCGATGAAGCCGGCCGCTCCGGTCACTATGATCGTCATCGATATGTCCTCCAGTCAGATCCGGGACGCGGCATGCACCAAAAGCCGCCGTCCGGCAACGCGCTGGCTATGAAGGGGTCAAGTTACCGGTCAAGTCATTGCCACGGCCAACGGGGCAAGTTCTCTCCGCCCCGGCGATCAATATCTGAGGCGCAGCGCCAACCCCGCCTGAAAGCGGTTATAATCCTGGCCCTGCACTTCGCTTTGACGCCCATTATACCGGCCAATGGCCGCCACGGCCATGTACCGGTTGAGCAGATATTCCACTTCTACATCGGCGGCCCATTTATCCTGATCCTGGTCGGCCAGCCCCCGATATTCCACTTTGCGCCATTCAACGCCGCTGGCCACATGGATATTGTGCCGTACTTCCTGTTTGAAGCCCAGCCGGACTCGTGTGTCGGTACGGCCGTTCGCGCCCGGCTGCACGGTGGCCGCGTCGCCACGGAATGCCGTAAGAGTAATGGCGGTGCGCGGGGTCAGCGCATAATCGAGGCCCGCACCCAATTGAAAGCCGGTATGCTTGCTGATCAACGGATCGTCCGCGTCGAAACGATAGACGCCGGCATAGGCTTCGCCCTGCAACTTGCCGCCGGGATCGATCTGCACTCCGAGTATGCCGCCGAATGTCGTGGAATCCCGGTCGATGCCGGTGATGGCGGAACTCAGCCGATATTCGCGCCGCCGGACTTCGCCCTGGGCGAAAAAGCTGAACAGCGCCGACATCTGATACAGCCCCCGCACCGAACCGGCATAGGTGTTCCGATCACGCTCATTATCGGCGGCGCTTCGGTAATCGAGCTTCTCGACGTCGCCGCGGAGCTGAACGCCAAGACGGGATCCACGGACACCCGCAAAAAGCTCACCGTTTAGTTCATTATATATCCGCGGGCCGATCCCGGGATCAGTGCGTCCTTCGGGCGCTCCCCGGTCCTCTGCCACGCGAGCGAAGCTGACGCCGCCGCCGAGGCGGAATTGTTCTGTCGGCAGCGCGACGAGGCGGGACATCGCCCCGAAGGTGGTGCTGTTTTCGCTGCTGTTGTCGATATAGCGATGAAGCGCTGTGTACCCTTCTGCCGTCCATTGCAGCTTTTCATTTTCGACGGCGGCGGACAGGCGGGGCACGGCCGTCAGGACGAAATCATCGGTCTCCCCGCTTTCGTCCGCATAGATATTGCTGTCATAATGTCCCAAGAGGTCCAGTTCGGGCCTGATGACAAGGCTGCCTGCGCGGATGGTACGGGGTTCATAGCCTTCCGGCAGGACAGGTTGCTGGGTGCGAAAGCCGTCCTCCTCAATCTGGGCCAGGGCCGGCGCCGTTGTCGCCATGACACCCCACAGTGCCGCCAGCATCGGCCAATAGGGCTTGGCCGCAATATTTACGTGCTTGTGCATATCGGTGAACTCCCTGAGCGATCTGATGCATGATGTGCCCCCCGCCCCGTTGCCCCGCTTGCCCGATGAGCGATCTCGCCGCGATATGCGATCCAATCGCGCTGATCCTAAAACCAGCTCTCCTTGATGCGGATGGTGTCGCCTGGTTGAACAGGCGTGTTCTCCCTCGCCCGCCCGGTCACCGCGTCTCCCGAGATACTCCTGGTGATCGTCATGTTTTTCTGGTCAGCGCGGAAGGTGTAGCCTCCGGCCATGGAAACTGCCGTCACAACCGACATTCCCGGCCGGTAAGGATATTCGCCGGGACTCTTGACCTCCCCCAATATGTAGAATGGCCGGTATTTCGTAACCTGCACATTGACACTGGGCGCGCGCAAAATCTGCTTTTCATACAGGATTCTGGCGATGTCCGATTGCAGTTCGCCGACCGTCTTCCCCTTTGCCGTCACATTGTCGATCAGCGGCAGCGAGATTTCCCCGGTGTCGCTCACGAGATAATTGTTGGTGAGGGCGTCAAGGCCGTATGCGGTAATCCGCACCTCGTCTCCAGCATCCAGCCGATACAGGGCGGCGGACTGTGTTGGCGGCGCCGGCATCTCTGCACCGGAGCCACCGCCCACGCACCCGGCCAGCAGGCCGGCAGCGACGATCATCAGCAACAGCCTGTGACAAGTCCGCCAGAATTCCATCATGTTGCGCCTCCCAAAATGCATTCCCCTCTCTAGCCAAAGGACGTAGCCGGAGCTTTGGGAATTCCGGCCTAGGCTTCAATCCCTTTCGGGTGTCTCAATCGGTGGACGCCCCTATTTTTCCGACATGAAGATGTCCGGGAGGGCCATGGAACCGCGCGGCACCTCCGCGAGGCGCCGCACATATCGCGGCGGTCATTGTGCACCGCAAAAATTTCAGGATTTGCGCGGACCGAACGGGGTGACCGGTGAGCATCCATATAATCAATTCGAATAGAGCGACTCCGCAACGACGTGGCGCGAATCACGAGTCGCAAGCCCTTATGAACGCGGAAGAATGGACGTCGCCGCGCCGAAGATATAATACTTTAGCCTTAGCCATTACGTTACTGTCTCGAAACGATTTTTCTTATAACATAATGGAAAACCGCGAAAATTTTGCATCGCAGCATAGGCTGACGGTCAGGGGC
>CBHCMH010000277.1:0-3532 GCA_965974445.1 uncultured Rhizorhapis sp. | reverse complement strand
CCGCCATAGGCCCTCGCTTCCCGGAGTGAAGGGTCCGACTCTTCGCCCGTGAAATATTGAGACGACAGCCGGAGGGGCGTCCGCATGGGGCGGCGTCAGCAATCGGCCAAACAAAGAAAGCATGAAACCATGCCGCAGTACGAGCATGTATTTCTTGCGCGTCAGGACCTGGCCCAGGCCCAGGTGGACGCGCTCGCCCAGCAGGCGACCCAGATTATCGAAAGCAATGACGGCAAGGTCACCAAGACCGAAAATTGGGGCCTGCGCAGTCTTGCCTACAAGATCGCGAAGAACCGCAAGGCGCATTATGTGATGCTCAACATCGACGCCCCCGCCGGCGTGGTGGCGGAGCTGGAGCGCCAGACTGCGATCAACGAAGACGTCATCCGCTACATGACCGTCAAGGTTGACGAGCTGGAAGCCGGCCCGTCGGTCATGATGCGCAAGAGCGAACGCAGCGAGCGCCGCCCACGTGGCGACGGCGAAGGCCGTGGTCGCGATGGCGACCGTGAAGGTCGCGGCCGTCCTCGCGACGACGCGGAATAAGGAGAGACATCATCATGGCACGCCCATTTTTCCGCCGCCGCAAGAGCTGCCCCTTCGCCGCCAAGGATGCGCCGAAGATCGATTTCAAGGACGTCCGCCTGCTCCAGGGTTTCGTATCCGAGCGCGGCAAGATCGTCCCCAGCCGCATCACCGCGGTATCCGCCAAGAAGCAGCGCGAACTGGCCAAGGCCATCAAGCGCGCCCGCCACATCGGCCTGCTTCCCTATATCGTGAAGTAAGGAGCAAAAATCATGGAAATCATTTTGCTCGAACGCATCGAGAAGCTGGGCAGCATCGGCGACGTCGTCACCGTGAAGAACGGCTATGCCCGCAACTTCCTGCTTCCCAACAAGACGGCCCTGCGGGCCAACGCCGCGAACCGCAAGGTGTTTGAGGCCAACCGCGCCCAGATCGAAGCCGACAACGCTGCCAAGCGCGCCGACGCGCAGGCTGCGTCCAAGGATGTCGAAGGCAAGCAGATCGTCCTTATCCGTCAGGCGTCGAACGCGGGCCACCTGTACGGTTCCGTGTCGGTCCGCGACATTGTCGAGGCGCTGGAAGCCGACGGCGTGACCGCAGTCAGCAAGTCGATGGTGGTCCTGGAACGTCCGATCAAGTCGCTGGGCCTGGCCGATGTTCGCATCGCGCTGCACCCCGAAGTCGCCGTGACCATCCAGGTCAACGTCGCCCGTTCGCCGGAAGAAGCCGAACTTCAGAAGGCCGGCGTCAATGTGATGGCCGACCTGTTCGAAAAGGACGAGGCTGGCTTCACCGAGGAATATGACCCCAATGCCGAACCCGGTGAAATCACCGCAGAAGTGTTCGAGGAACCCACCGAAGAGGCTTGAGCCTTTTTGAGGTCGCTGAAAGCCGCCCGTCTCGCAACGGGCGGCTTTTTTGTGGGTAACAGGTGCGGCATGTATGGCCTGTATGGGTGGTGAGCTGCCATTATCCTCCCCGGCACGGGGAGGAACCGACGGCAGCAAGACCAAAATCCGTCATGCCTAACGCATAACGATACCCGCTTCACGATCCTGCCCGATGACAGCCTCAGGGCGAAGCCGGGGCAACAGACTCACGCCCCTCCGGTCCCAGGAACATGACGTCGCGCGGCTGTTTGATGAAACGCTCTCCGCCATCCACCCAGATGCACTGGCCATTGATGCCGGGACATTCGATCAGAAACCGCACAGCATCAGCGACATAGGATGCAGACGACGGCCGCCGCAGCAGATTTTTCCCCGCTATGGCGTCGAAAACCTCGTCGGACTGCCCCGCACTGGGCAGGGTAAGGCCTGGGGCGACGGCGTTGACGCGGCACCGCCCCCCAAAATCCTGCGCCATCAGCGTTGTCGCACCGGCCAGGGCATAACGGCTGAGCGAATAGCTGAAAAAGTCGGGATTGGGGTTGGCGAGCTTCTGGTCGAGCAGGTTGACCACGGCGCCCTGCCGGCCTTTCGGGAGCTGCAGGAACAGCTGCCTGGCAAGAATGGCCGGCGCTATGGCATTGGTCCGGTAGTGCCTGTCCAGATTCTCCCGCGTGGTGCTGCGGGCGCGATCGAAATCGAACAGGGATGCATTGTTGACGAGTGCATCAAGCGGCTCGCCGAGTAGAATGGCGGCCCGTTTGACCAATGTTTCCGCATCGGCTGGGTCGGCCAGATCCGCGTCGCACAGGACCGCGCGGCCGCCATTGGCCGCAATTTCCGCCTGCAAAGCCTGTGCCGCATCGGCGGACCGCCGATAGTGAATGACAACGCAATACCCGTGCGCCGCCAGCGTCCGCGCCACGGCCGCGCCGATCCGCTGCCCGGCGCCCGTGACCAGCACAGTGCCGAGCGGTGCGTCCGCTCCCGTCATGGGTCAGCCTATGCCCATCAGCGCCAGAACTTCCTCCCGGCTCTTCTGGTCGTCGCGGAAAAGGCCCATCATCCGGCTCGTCTTCATCGTGACCCCCGGGGTACGGACCCCGCGCGCGGTCATGCAGGCGTGGGTCGCCTCGATGACGACGGCAACCCCCAGGGGTTTCAAATGCTCCCAGATGCAGTCGGCGACTTCAGCGGTCAGCCGCTCCTGCACCTGCAGCCTTCTGGCGAAGGCGTGAAGGACACGCGCGAGCTTGGAGATGCCCACCACATGGTCGCGCGGCAGATAGGCGATATGCGCGACGCCAATGATCGGCGCCATATGATGCTCGCAATGGGACTGAAAGGGGATGTCCTTGAGGAGAACGATTTCATCATAGCCGCCCACTTCTTCGAAAACGCGGCTCAGATGGTGCGAGGGATCTTCGGTATAGCCCTGGCAATATTCCTTCCAGGCGCGGGCCACGCGCTTGGGTGTGTCCAGCAGACCTTCGCGGGAAGGATCGTCGCCCGACCAGCGGATCAGGGTCCGGATGGCCTCTTGTACCTCATCAGGGACCGGGATCTTCGGGGGGGGCGCAACGATGTCGCCGTCTTCATCCTTGTCTTGATAAGCCAAAATACGCCCCTCTGTCTCGATCCGTTTCCTCTCGTCCGGGACCATATGGGAGCGAAAGGCGGAAAAGGCCAGTGCGTCCCGCCGAAAATCGCAGACAGGATGTATGGGGAGCGAGGGGATGGATGAATGATGGGGAGCGGGCTCGAGTAGCCAATTCCGTTAAACCCAAGCCTATTCCGTCGTCCCTGCGAAGGCAGGGACCCCGCTTCTTTTTTTAGAAGCTTGAAGAAAGCTGGCCCCCTGCCTTCGCAGGGGCGACGGCTATTTTTGGTAGATATCCCAACACCGCCATCACGAACCGACAAAAAAACCCGCCGCGAGTTTCCTCGCGGCGGGCAGGACTTTCCTCCCCAGGAAAGCTTGGAATTACGGGGCGTTTACGCCGCGAACTGGTTCCCCTGCGGCGTTTACGCCGCAAACTGATTCATCGTGTTGTGAACGCCGCCGGCCTTCAGCGCCGCTTCACCCGCGAAATATTCCTTGTGATCGTCGCCAATGTCGG
>CBHCMH010000276.1:0-3559 GCA_965974445.1 uncultured Rhizorhapis sp. | reverse complement strand
CGCGACAGGCATGGCGAAGAAGTCGAAGTCGATGGTCACCGGCTTTGCCACCGGATTGGCCGCAAAGTCGCGAAGATGGCCAACGGACTTGCGCATGCCCGGCTCCAGCAGCGCGTCGGCCCCTTCCTCGGGCAGGTCGATCGGGTCCACACGCGGCGCGGCGCGCTCCAGATGGCCCAGTTCCCCCAGTTCCTTCGGCGTCATCGCGATCTGATGCGGTCCGCGCCGGCCCAATATGGTGATGTGCCGGATCGCAGACCGTTGCAACTGCTCCAGCGCATGCGCGACAATATCGCTGCCGGACAGTTCCGCGTCGGTCTTCGCCAGGATGCGCGCGACGTCCAGCGCCACGTTACCATTGCCCACAATCACCGCGCCCGGCCCGCCAAGGCGCGGCTCCAGTCCGGCAAATTCAGGATGGCCATTATACCAGCCGACGAACGCAGCGCTGCCGACGACGCCGGACAGGTCGCTACCCGGAATGCCAAGCGGACGATCATGAGGAGCGCCCGTCGCCAGGACAACGGCATCATAAATTTGCTGCAGCTCGCCAAGGCTGATGTCCCGCCCCACCGACACATTGCCGACAAAGCGGACATTCTCGGACAGCGCCACCGCCTCATACCGCCGCGACACAGCCTTGATCGACTGATGGTCCGGGGCCACGCCGAAACGGATCAGGCCATAGGGCACCGGCAGGCGATCGATGATATCGACATGGACGTCTTCGCCGAAGCTCTTCTGGCAGGCCTCGGCGGTGTAATAGCCTGCGGGTCCTGAACCAATAACCGCCACATGCCGCATGAAGCTCTCCCGCTTTTTCCGTGATGCTAACGCCGAATATAGGACGCGCAAGCTGAAATCAGGAATGGTGTGGGGAGAATGCCGACGGACTTCCAAAGTCGCCCGGCCTCCTTTTGCTTCACTGGCCACCTCTCCGATGTCCAGCATTTGTTAAATCTTCTGTGGCATTCGGGAATGCGATGCTTCACGCTCAGCCCTCTCTTCAACGCAAAACCGGCGCCCATTGGCGGGAACCGGCCGTCGCGATATTGTTCATCCTGGCATCGGGGATCTGTGCTGGCCTGACGCTTTCAGCTGGCGGATGGGGCACCGCCCTCATAACGCTCATCCTGTTCGCTGCGGGACTTTGGACCGCCCTTCAATCAAGAAACCGGACCAAGTCCGCATCCGCCGTTCAGGCATCCCAACCCGGCCATGCCGATCTCCTGCTGGCCGAATTCGAGCGAGCCGGTCGTGGCTGGCTTTGGGAGACGGACCGCAATGGAATGCTGACCTATGTCTCCGGCACGCTTGCATCCGCGCTCGGAATGGACATCCGGCAACTGCTCGGCCGCCCGCTGCTGAACCTGATCGATGACGAGAGTACGGGACGCGAACGGACGCTCAGTTTCCATCTGTCCTCACATATTCCCTTTTCGGACATCACCGTCCGCGCCGCATTGAGCAGCGATGAACGCTGGTGGTCCCTTTCGGGCAATCCATTCAATGATTCCGCCGGACGTTTCGCTGGTTTCCGCGGCAGCGGCACGGACTTGACCGAGATGCGCCAGTCGCAGGCGGAGCTTGCCCGCCTTGTGCAATATGACAGCCTCACCGGCCTGTCCAACCGGGTCCAGATGCGGCGGACGCTCGACAGGCTCATCAGCGACGCTTCGGGCCGGCCGGGCGACTGCGTTCTGATGATACTCAATCTTGCCCGCTTCAAGATGGTTAACGACACATTGGGGCATGCGGCCGGCGACGACCTTCTGCGCCAGGCTGGCCAGAGGTTGCAACGGATAGCAGGCTCCGTCGGCGAGGTCGGTCGCCAGGGAGGGGACGAGTTCCACCTCATTCTGCCAGGCGCGCTATCGACACAATCGCTGGCGGACATCGCCCGAGCCGCAATCGTCAGTCTTTCCCAACCCTATGTCATCGGCAGCAGCAAGGTCGTCGTGGGCGCTTCGCTCGGCATTGCCATCGCTCCCCAGCATGGCAAGACCACGCAAGACCTGATCCGCAACGCCGACCTGGCGCTTCACGCCGCCAAAGCGGAGGGGCCGGGAAATCACTGCTTCTTCGAACCGGCCATGCACAAGAGCGCCGATGACCGCCGGCAGCTTGAACATGACCTGCGCGAGGCTATCAACAGCGGCGGGTTGCATCTGCGCTACCAGCCGGTGGTCTGCGCAGCCACCGAACAGATCAGCGGCTTTGAGGCGTTGCTCCGCTGGACCCATCCCGAGCGGGGCGAAATATCGCCGACGCTGTTCGTCCCGATTGCCGAGGAAACCGGACTCATCGCGCAGATTGGCGAATGGGCGTTGCGCACGGCCTGTCATGAAGTCGCCGACTGGCCCGGCGACGTCCGCGTTGCCGTTAACGTCTCGCCGATCCAGTTCGCCAGTCCCGCCCTGCCCTCGCTGGTCATGAGCGCGCTGGCGTCCTCTCAACTCGCGCCCGAGCGGCTGGAGCTGGAGATCACCGAGGGCGTGTTCCTGAACGACAGCGACGAAACCGACGCGATGTTCGCCAATCTGAAGCGCCTCGGCGTCCGGCTGGTGCTCGATGACTTCGGCACCGGCTACTCCAGCCTCGGCTATCTGAAGAAAGCGCCGTTCGATAAGATCAAGATCGACCAGAGCTTCGTGCGCGGCGCGGCCATGCCCGGCAACCGAAATGCCGCGATCATCACCGCCATCGTCTCGCTGGCCGAAGCGCTGGCGATGGACACCACGGCGGAGGGTGCGGAGACGCATGACGAGCTGAACCTCATCCGTTCGCTGGGCTGCTCCCATATCCAAGGCTTCATCTATGGCAAGCCGATGACCGCGCGGGAGGCGCTGGAGCATTTGAGCGGCCATGGCGGGCAAGCGGTTGCGTCGGGCTTCCGGAACGGGCGGGAGCAGCGGCGCACGATGCTGCGCTCCACCGTCCTTCGCCACAACGGCCATCCCCATCCCGCGCGCATCCGCAACATCTCCGCCGGCGGCGCGCTGGTGGAGGGGGTGTGGAACATTCCCGAGGGCACCCGCTTCGAAGTGGAGCTGGCCGAGGACTATGTCGTGCAGGCACTGGTGCGCTGGTGCTTTGAGGATCGGTGCGGGCTGCAGTTTGCCGAGCCGGTGGACCTCAGCCTGCTGGCGCCCGTGCGTCCGGCGGCGCTGCGCCGCGCGGGGTGAGCGAAGGCTGCTGACAGCGCCCGGACATGCTGCTATCGGGCGGCGATGACCGAACTCAGCTCCATCCGTAACTTCTCTATCATCGCGCATATCGACCATGGCAAGTCAACGCTTGCCGACCGGCTGATCCAACGCTGCGGGGGGCTGACCGACCGCGAAATGTCGGCGCAAGTCCTTGATAACATGGACATTGAGAAGGAACGCGGCATCACGATCAAGGCGCAGACGGTGCGCCTTAACTACACGGCGCGGGACGGCAAAACTTACGAGCTGAACCTGATGGACACGCCGGGCCATGTCGACTTCGCCTATGAAGTCTCCCGCAGCCTCGCCGCGTGCGAGGGTGCGCTGCTGGTCGTGGACGCGGCGCAGGG
>CBHCMH010000275.1:0-3572 GCA_965974445.1 uncultured Rhizorhapis sp. | reverse complement strand
GCCGGGGCGCTTGCTGCCCACCATCCGCTCGCGTTGCCGGATGCTGCGCTTTTCACCTCTGGACGACAGGCAGATGGAAGCGGTGCTGCGGGCGCAACTGCCGGATGCCGATGTCAGCGAAATCGCCGCGCTGGTGAAGGCGGGGGAGGGCTCACCCGGCCGGGCGTTGAGCTTTGCCGGGCTTGATCTGGCCGGGATCGAGGAGAGCCTGACCGCGATTGCCGACGATGGCGATCCCGACAATGTGCGGCGCCTTGCGCTGTCCCGCGCGCTGGCGACGAAGGCGGCCCGTCCGCGCTATGAAGCCTTTCTGGAACGCGCCCCGGCCTTCATCGCCGCCCGCGCGCGCCATTCGCGGCATAGCCTGCCGGTGGCGATCAAGGCCTGGGAAGACGCGCGGCAGCTTGCGGCGAGCGCGATCCCGCTCTCGCTCGATCCCGCGACCGTGGTGTTCGAGATTTGCGGCCATGTGGCGGAGGCGGGACGCTCCGGGGCATAGGGGTGGGGCCACCGCACATTCCCCTTCCCCGAATCACATCCTCTTCCTACGGTTGCCGCCATGCCTCACGCCCCCTTCGTTCCGCTTCGTATCTTTTCTTCCTACACCATGCTGGAAGGCGCGATTGAGCCCAAGGCCATTGCGAAGCAGGCTCACAAGCTGGGTTTCCCTGCAGCGGCATTGACCGACCGCAACGGGCTTTATGCCGCCATGGCCTATTCCGACGCCTGCAAGGGGGAGGGCGTGCAGCCGGTGATCGGCACCATGTTGTGCGTCGCCCGGCCGGGACGCCCTGACAAAAGCGTGCCTGTCCATGACTGGCTGGCGCTCTATGCGCAGGATATGCAGGGCTATGATAATCTGTGCGCGCTGGTGTCGATGGCGCATCTCGACCGGCCGATCGAGGAGCAGGCACATGTGTCCTTCGACGCGTTGAAGGGGCGGACCGATGGCCTGATCGCGCTGACCGCCGGTGGCGAAGGCGCGCTCGCCCGCTTGTTTGCGGAGGACCAGCCGGACGCGGCGCTCGCCTATGCCGGGCGGTTGCAGGCCTTGTTTCCGGGTCGTCTCTATATCGAGATCGTCCGCCGCCTCGACCCGGTGGAGGGGAAGGCGGAGCCGCATCTGCTTGACCTCGCCTATGACCGGGACCTGCCTATCGTCGCTACCAACCCCTGCTGCTATGCCGAGCCCGATTTCCATCCGGCGCATGACACGATGCTGTGCATTGCCCAATCCTCCTATGTCGATAGCGACGACCGGCTGAAAAGCTCGCCCGACGCCTGGATGAAGCCTGCGGCGGAAATGAAGCGGCTGTTCGAGGATTTGCCCGAAGCGCTGGCGAACACGCTGGTCGTGGCGCAGCGCTGCGCGGTGATGGCGCCCAAGCGCAAGCCCATCCTCCCCAGCCTTGCGGGCGACCGCGAAGGCGAAGAGCGGCAGTTACGGGCGGACGCGACGGCGGGGCTGGAACGGCGGCTGGAGAAGCTGGGCATCACAGACGCAGAAAAGCGCAAGGACTATTTCGACCGGCTGGAGTTCGAGCTGGGCATCATTATCCAGATGGGCTTTCCCGGTTATTTCCTGATCGTTGCCGACTTCATCAAATGGGCCAAGGACAATGACATTCCGGTGGGTCCGGGACGTGGATCGGGCGCGGGGTCGGTGGTTGCCTGGGCGCTCACCATTACTGACCTCGATCCGCTGGAGCTGGGGCTGCTGTTCGAGCGGTTCCTGAATCCCGAGCGCGTGTCGATGCCTGACTTCGATATCGACTTCTGCGAAACCCGGCGCGGCGAAGTGATCCGCTATGTCCAGAGCAAATATGGCGCGGATCATGTGGCGCAGATCATCACCTTCGGAAAGCTGAAGGCTCGCGCGGTGCTGAAGGATACCGGCCGCGTGCTGCAGATGAGCTATGGCCAGGTCGATCGCCTTGCCAAGCTGGTGCCCAACCATCCGACCGACCCCTGGACGCTCGAGCGCACAATGAACGGCGTCAGCGAATTTGTAGCGGAATATAAGGGCGATGGACAGGTCCGGCGGCTGATCGATTTGGCGCAGAAGCTGGAGGGGCTGCCGCGCCACAGTTCCACCCACGCGGCGGGCGTGGTGATCGGGGACCGGCCGCTTTCGCAGCTCGTCCCCCTCTACCGCGATCCGCGTTCGGACATGCCGGTCACCCAGTTCGACATGAAATATGTAGAGGGCGCCGGGCTGGTGAAGTTCGACTTTCTGGGTTTGAAGACGCTGTCGGTGCTCCAGAAGGGCGTCAAGCTGCTGAAGGCGCGGGGCGTGGAGGTCGATCTGGACCTGCTGAAATGGGACGATCCGGCGGTTTACGATCTGCTCAAGCGCGGCGATACGGTGGGTGTGTTCCAGCTGGAATCGGAAGGGATGCGAAAGACGCTGGCGCAGGTGAAGCCGACCAATTTCGGCGACATCATCGCGCTCGTCTCGCTGTACCGGCCGGGGCCGATGGACAATATCCCGATGTTCGGCCGTCGCAAGAACGGCATGGAAGCCATTGAATATCCGCATGAACTGCTGTCCGGCATTCTTTCGGAAACCTACGGCATCTTCGTCTATCAGGAACAGGTGATGCAGGCCGCGCAGATCCTGGCGGGCTATTCGCTGGGCGACGCCGACCTTCTGCGCCGCGCCATGGGTAAGAAGATCAAGGCGGAAATGGACGCGCAGCGCGAACGCTTCGTCAAGGGCTGCGCGGAAAACAGCAACATCCCGGCGGGCAAGGCCAATGAACTGTTCGACTTGATCGACAAGTTCGCGGGCTATGGTTTCAACAAGTCGCACGCCGCCGCTTATGCGCTGCTCGCTTATCAAACCGCCTGGTTGAAGGCGCATTATCCGGCCGAATTCTATGCCGCGTCCATGTGCTTCGACATGCACCAGACCGACAAGCTCTGCATCTTCGTCGATGATATGCGGCGCATGGGGATCGCCTGCCTGCCGCCCTGCATCAATGCCAGCGAGGCGGAATATTCGGTTGAACCGCATGAGGACGCCTATGCCGTCCGCTATGCGCTGGGCGGCCTGAAAGGCGTGGGCGAGAAGGCGATGGAGACGCTGGTCGATGAGCGGACGCGGAACGGGCCGTTCAAGAGCCTCGATGATTTCGCCAATCGGGTGGAGCCGCGCCTGCTTAACCGGCGGCAACTGGAAAGCCTGGCGGCCGCCGGTGCCTTCGACAGTATCCATCCCGACCGCGCGGGCGTGCATGCGGCGGCGGAAACCATATTGGCGGTCGCCTCCAGCGCGGCCGATGCGCGCATCAGCGGGCAGGGCGGACTGTTCGGCGCGGACGAGGTGAAGCAACCCGACATTCAGATTCCGGCGGGCGGCCACTGGTCCCTGGCGGATCGCATGGCGCAGGAAAAGGACGCGTTCGGCTTCTATTTCTCGGCGCATCCGGTGGACCGCTTCCGCCACATTGCCGACGCCAACGGCGCAAAGAGTTTCGGCCTGATTTGCAGCCAGCCCGGCGGCGGCGAGGGCGGTCGCTCCGGGGCGGTCATGGCCGCGATGATCGAGGAAGTGCGCTGGCGCGATACCA
>CBHCMH010000274.1:0-3581 GCA_965974445.1 uncultured Rhizorhapis sp. | reverse complement strand
CAGCACCCCTTTCCATCATGCTTTCCAGAACCGGGAAGCGCGCCGACTGCTCCGCATAGAGCGCATCCACGATCCGGCCGGGCGGCACCTCGACATCCGCGAACGTCAGCGCCCTGTCCTTCGCGACGGGCCGGACCAGCCGGCACCCGAGCGCGATCCCCATCGGCAACAGCGCGTCGGATGCGATCATTTCGCTCTTCTCCGCGACGCCATAGGCCTCAAAACCACCAAACTCGGTGACGAGGTCGCCGGGGACCAGATCCTTCTTGGCGACCGCGATCACACCCACTTCCGGCCCGGCCCGAGGCGCAAGCACGGCATCGCCGAAGAGCGCCGCCCGAGCGATCGAATTGGGCACTTCGAAATGGCAAAGATGATAAGGCGTATAGAAGCAATAATAAGGCCCGGTTCCGAGCTTGTAGAGATTGAGGAAATGCTGCTGGCGCGGGTCGTCATGCGTGCCGAGCACGAACACCCCCGGCCCGGGCCGCGCGCCGACGACATAATCGACCAGCCCCGGCCCGCCCGCCTCCAGATAGTCCGCAAAGGCCGATACCGTTTCCTCCAGCGGCACCAAAGGCGCTGTCGGGTCGCCGCCCGAAAAATCCGGGCCGATCATCCCCCGGCGCGCCACCTTCATGCCGGTGCCGTTGGCCACGATCGCCTGCTCGAAGGAAATTTTCGTCCCGTCCGCGAAGGACGCCACCATGGCTGGCTTCTGCCCCCATTTCTCGGCAAAGCCCCGCTGCGTCTCGGGATTGCGATAGGGGTCATGCAGCCCCTTGATATTCCCGCACAGCACCGGCTTCACACCCAGGCCCGCGACGAACCGGTAAAGGTTCATCTGCACGCCCGGCTGGTCGCCGTCGGAGAAGCTGTAGATGACGCCGGCCGCATCCGCCTTCGCCTTCAGGATCGGGCCGATGGTGCCGTCCAGTTCGGCATTCATCTGGACCACATGCTTGCCCGCCTTGATCGCGGCCAGCACCACGGCGGCCGCATATTCGACCGAGCCTGTTACCTCGACCACCACGTCGATCCCGTCCGCTTCCGCCAGGCCGATGGCGTCATCGGTCACCACTGGCCGCCCCGTGACGATGGCCGCCTCAATCGCCGATCGATTGCCGCAATAGAAGGGATCGATGCCGATATCGGCGAAGGCGCGGACCGCAGGCTCGACATGGCGGTTCGCCAGCGCCGCCACCCGCATACCCTTTACCGACCGTTCGATCTGCCGGACGATGGCCGCGCCCTGAAACCCGGCGCCGACAATGCCGACGCGGATGGGGTTTCCTTCCGCTTCCCTACGGGCGAGCACCGTATCGACGATGATCATCGGATGATCCTCACTTGTTCCAGACCCGCCAGGGCGCGCCGTCGGCCCATTGCGCCTCCAGCACCTGCTTATCGCGCAGGGAATCCATGCTCTGCCAATAGCCGTGATGATGGTAGCTGGCGAGCTTGCCGCGGTCGATCAGCCGCTCCATCGGTTCCTGCTCGAAGACGGTATCGTCGCCGTCGAGCAGGTCCAGCATCTCCGGTTCGCACACGAAGAAGCCACCGTTAATGAGGCCGCCGTCCATCATGCCCTTTTCCCGGAAGCCCTCCACCTTCGTGCCGTCGTGGCTCAGCCGCAGCGCACCATAACGCCCCGGCTGGGTCACCGCCGTCAGCGTGCACCAGGCGTTCGCCGCTTCATGCGTCGCCACCAGCTTGTTGAGGTCCACATTGCTGACGCCGTCGCCATAGGTGAGCAGGAACCGGTCGCCCTCCAGCAAGTGCCGCGCCCGGCGAATACGGCCGCCGGTCATGGTGTCGGGGCCGGTGTCGATCACCGTCACCCGCCAATCCTCCGCCACGGGATCGAGCAACTCGACCGCTCCGCTGCGAAGGTCGATGGTAAAATCCGAATGGTTCGCCCGGTAGTGGGTGAAATAGCTGCGAATGAAATCGACCTTGTATCCGCCCAAAACGACGAAATCCTTGAAGCCGTAATGGGCATACATCTTCATGATGTGCCACATGATCGGCCGCCCGCCGATTTCCACCATCGGCTTGGGCCGGACGGTGGTTTCTTCGCTCAGCCTGGTGCCGAAGCCGCCCGCGAGCAGTGCCACTTTGACCATTGGTGCTGTTCCTCGTTCAGATGGAAGGCTGCCAGATAAGATTTTCCGACAGGCGGCCCTGCGCGATATGGCCCTGAAGGACGTGAAGCCGGATGAGCGGCGAATTACGGAAGTCGGCGTCGGCAAAGCCCATGGACGTCAGGCCCTCGATCAACTGGCCAATGGACCGGCCAAGGCCCACCTGCGGCTGATGATCCGGCGCGAGCGCGGCATAGCGGCTGAAGTCGACCTGATAGGAGCGGCTGTCCGCCGGCGCCTCGGTGTTGATGCTGACGCTGGTCCCCGGCACCGCTTCGGCCACGGCCTCGGCCAGTTGCCGCACTTGATAATTGCCTGCGCTGGCGCCGGCATTGACGGTCAGATAACGCCCGCCCTGATCCGCGCTGCGCGTCGCGGCCCACTCCATCGCCCGGGCCATGTCGGCGGTGTCGATCAGCGGCCGCCACGGCGTCCCGTCGCTCAGCACTGTGATCTTCTGCTGCGACAGGGCGCAGGCGACAAAGTCGTTGAGCACCAGGTCCAGCCGCAGCCGGTCGGACATGCCGCAAGCCGTCGCGAAGCGCAGGCAGGTGATGACCATGTCGCCGTCGATCCCGGCCAGCCCCTGCTCCGTCCCGATCTTCGAGGCCGCATAGGCGGTGACGGGGTTGAGCGGGTCATCCTCCTTGCGCGGCCCGCCTTCGGCAACGCCATAGACGCTGCAGCTCGACGCGAAGACGAAGTTGCTTACTCCCGCTTCGCTCGCCGCGCGCGCAATCGCGACCGAGGCGTCCTGGTTGATGCCTTTGGTCACGGCGGCAAATCGGTTGCCCATCGGATCGTTGGACACCGCCGCCAGGTGAATGACCGCATCATAGCCGCGCAGCATGGCCGGCTCAATCGCGCGGACGTCGCCAAAGCTCTGCTGGTCCAGCAATCGCTCTGGCAGAAAGCGTGCGCCCGTCAGGCAATGGGCGAAATATCCGTTATCATATCCGTGCAGGAACCCGCCCGGAAAGCAGCGGCGCAGATGCCGCACGACCGCTGGTCCCACATAACCCATATTTCCGGTGATGAAGATTTTCATGGCTGCCCCATATGACGCAATGGCTGCGGGCGCCGTTATAATCACAGCGCGGGATGCCCAACAATGGCATCACCCCACGCGCGACCGTGTCCTGAAAACGCATTGGCTCAGAACAGTTCCGTTTCTTTCCCAATAAATGAAATAAAACAACAAAATTTCGGAGTGTTTTCGCACATAAATTGCGAGTTCTGGCCACATATAATCCCAAGGGATTATGCCTCAATCAGCAGCGGCAAAGATGAGTGCCCCTGCAGAGCCGACGAGGCGAGGATATTTTCCATGGACTCAATTGCATAGATCGAATGCGCATTTCCACACGCTGCCTCTCCTTGACTGGAGCGGTCGCAGCCGCGCCCTTTGCCGTTACCCGGCAGAACCGCTTCGCGGCC
>CBHCMH010000273.1:0-3586 GCA_965974445.1 uncultured Rhizorhapis sp. | reverse complement strand
TTTACACCGAGGATGTCGGCAGTTCGAGCCTGTCATCGCCCACCATTTTCACCGCGGAAAATCGGAGTTTTGAGAATTTCCTCGAAGCCTGGTTTTCCGCCCACATCTTCGGGTGGGGCGCGGCGCGCGCCATTGCAAACCAACGCGCCCTTGGCAATCTGACGCCCCTTTCTCGAATGAAACGGCGCTGCTGGGCGTTGGCGAAATCGGCGCGCTGGCGTCGATCATATGGGTGTGCTGCCCCGCGCCTGAAGCATATCCGCCCTGTTGTGCTCAAAGTCACTGGCGTCGTGCCGCTCGTGCAGTTGGGTTTCCGGTGAACCGGACGTACGGTTTACCATGCGTCCCCGCGCCACGGCGCCGCGGCTGGCGATGAGGTTCACCCAGCGGTCGAGATTGCGATATTCATGCACCGACAGAAATTCCTGGGCGGCATAGGCTTCACGCATGATGGCGCCATACCAGGGCCAGATCGCCATGTCGGCGATCGTATATACGTCCCCGGCCATATATTCGTTCCTGGCCAGATGCGTGTCGAGCACATGCAATTGCCTTTTCGTTTCCATGGCATAGCGGTTGATGGGATATTCCATCTTGAACGGCGCATAGGCAAAGAAATGGCCGAATCCACCGCCGACAAGAGGGGCGGAGCCCATCTGCCACATCAGCCAGTTCATTGTCTCAGCGCGCCTGTAGTGCTCGGTCGGCAGGAAGGCCCCGAACTTCTCGGCCAGATAGAAAAGTATCGAGGCGCTTTCGAACAGCCGAGTTGGAGGGTTAGTCGAACGATCCATCATCGCCGGGATCTTGGAGTTCGGGTTGATCTCGACAAAACCGCTGGAAAATTGGTCGCCATCCGCGATCCTGATCAACCAGGCGTCATATTCCGCCCCGGAATGGCCCGCCGCCAGCAATTCTTCGAGCATGATGGTGACCTTCACGCCGTTCGGCGTCCCCTGCGAATAGAGCTGGATCGGGTGTTTGCCAACCGGCAGCGTTTTCTCGTGGGTCGCTCCGGACACGGGCCGGTTGATATTGGCGAACCGGCCACCATTGTCCTTGTCCCACGTCCAGACCTTGGGCGGGACGTAGCCCGGTGGCTGGTTATTCGCTGGGTCGCTATTGTCAGCCATTGCTGTCTCCCAAGTTCTGTCCGTTCTCAGGTTGCGAACGTAGAGTTCTCAACCGGGGTTACCAACCGAGTTGCTCGCACCCATCCGTTTTGTGCTCGCAGCAGGCATCAACAGGGCCGGATGGCTTGATGGAATCGGGAAGAAATGCCTCCCAGCAGGGTGTGGGCGATTCTATCGATCTGAAAAACCACAGGATCGGGCAACCCGCCCCGTGCGGGGGATCGTTGCGAAATTCGCTTCCAACCCAATTTTCCGTCATCCCCGCGAAAGCGGGACCCATCTCGCAGCATATTCCGACTTTGAACCAAGAGGATAAATCGGTTCCCACTTTCGCGGGAATGACGACTATCGTTGACGAAGCACATTTCGCAACGATCCCCGTGCCGGGGAGGATCAACCCCTCCTCTCAGCACCCGCAATTATTTCGGGGACAGCACCATCAGCATCTGGCGGCCTTCCATACGCGGATAGGCTTCGACCTTGGCGTCCTCGGCGGTGTCCTCCGCCACGCGCTGGAGCAGCGCCATGCCAAGTTGCTGGTGCGACAATTCGCGGCCGCGGAAGCGCAGGGTGATCTTCACCTTGTCACCCTCCCCGATGAAGCTGTGCACCTTTTTCATCTTGGTGTCATAGTCATGGTCGTCGATGTTGGGACGCATCTTGATCTCCTTGATCTCCTGCGTCCTCTGGCTCTTGCGCGCGGCATTCGCCTTTTTCTGGGCTTCGTACTTGTACTTGCCGACGTCCAGGAATTTCGCGACGGGCGGATCGGCGTTGGGAGATACCTCGACCAGGTCCAATCCTATTCCGGCGGCCTGCTCCATGGCTTCCTGCGTAAACATCACGCCCAGATTTTCGCCATTCTCGTCAATTACGCGGACCTTGGGCGAGGCAATGAATTCATTGTAACGCGGACCATTTTTGGGAGGCGGCGCCAAAGGGCGGCGGGTCGTTGGGGGACGTATAGCAGTATCTCCTGTCGCAATTTCAGTTGTGGTGGTTCGATTCTAGTAAATTACAGCGTTTCGGATTGACGCGAAAGAGCGCGCAACACCGCCATGGCGGAAATGTCGCGCCCGTTGCCCTGGGGCAACTCTTCACATCGCCCCGGGCCTCATATCGGGTGCCAGCGCCTCTTTGGCAAGACGTGCGATCGCTTCTTCCAGGGTCAGCACCGATTGCCCGCCCTCCGCGCCCAGCGTGCGCAGCGCGACCTTGCCCTCTTCCGCTTCGCGCTTGCCGATCACCAGCAGGTTGGGCACCTTGGCCAGGCTGTGCTCGCGGACCTTGTAGTTGATCTTTTCGTTGCGCAAATCGGCCTCGACCCGAATGCCCACGGCCTTCAGCTTTTCCACGACTTCCAGCGCATAAGCGTCCGCATCGGACACGATGGTCGCCACCACCGCCTGCGTCGGCGCGAGCCAGAGCGGCAGCTTGCCCGCATAATGCTCGATCAAAATGCCGATGAAGCGCTCATAGGAACCGAAGATCGCCCGGTGCAGCATGATCGGCCGATGCCGGTCGCCATCCTCCCCGACATAGTTCGCATCCAGCCGCTCGGGCAGCACGCGGTCGGACTGGATCGTTCCGACCTGCCAGGTCCGGCCGATGGCGTCCGTCAAATGCCATTCCAGCTTGGGGGCGTAGAAAGCGCCTTCGCCGGGCAGTTCCTCCCAGCCATATTCCTCGGTGGCCAGGTTAGCGGTAATCACCGCGTTGCGCAATTCGGCCTCCGCCTGGTCCCACATTGCATCGGAACCGAAGCGCTGTTCGGGGCGCAGCGCCAGCTTGATCGAATAGGTGAAACCGAAATCCTTGTAGATGCGATCGGCCAGCGCGCAGAAGTTGCGCACCTCCTCGACAATCTGGTCCTCGCGGCAGAATATATGGGCATCGTCCTGCGTGAACTGCCGCACGCGCATCAGGCCGTGGAGAGCTCCATGCGGCTCATTGCGGTGGCAGCAGCCATTTTCGTAGATGCGCAGCGGCAGGTCGCGATAGCTCTTGGTCCCCTGCTTGAAGATCAGGACATGCGCCGGACAGTTCATCGGTTTGAGCGCCATCCAGTCCGCCTCGCCGGAGATGACCGGCCCCTCATCCTCGACATTGGGCACCTCGTCGGGGATGACGAACATATTTTCGCGATATTTGCCCCAGTGGCCGGATTGCTCCCACTGGCGCGCATCCATGATTTGCGGCGTCTTCACTTCGCGATAGCCGGCCCCGTCGATGGCGCGGCGCATATAGGCCTCCAGCTCGCGCCAGATGATATAGCCCTGGGGGTGCCAGAAGACGCTGCCATGCGCTTCCTGTTGCAGGTGGAACAGGTCCATCTCCTGCCCCAGCTTGCGATGGTCGCGCTTGGCCGCTTCCTCCAGCCGGTGAAGATGCGCGTCGAGCTGCTTCTTGTTGAGCCAGCCGGTGCCGTAGATGCGGCTGAGCATCGCATTCTT
>CBHCMH010000272.1:0-3588 GCA_965974445.1 uncultured Rhizorhapis sp. | reverse complement strand
CGGGCGACGAGGTCTTTCAGGGCGTCGACATAGCGGTCGTGAAAGGCCTCCGGCTTGAAGGGCGCGGTTTTCTTGCTGATCAGCGTTTCGGCCAGCTCCAGCAGTTCCTCGTCCGGCTCGACATCGCCGATGTCGCGGAAAAAGGATGCCGCCTTGTTGACCTCATCGGCATAGCGCAGCGTCTCCAGCACCATGCCACGGCCGCAGGGTTTCAGGCTGACGACATATTCCCGGCCGCGCAGGGTGATCTGCCCCAGCCCGACCTTCCCGGTGCGCTTCAGCGCCTCGCGCAGGACGACGAAGGCTTCCTCGGCCAGATCATCGGCCGGAACGACATAATAGGGCGTGTCGAAATAGAGGACGTCGATCTCATGCGCATCGACGAACTGGGTCAGCTCCAGCGTCTTCTTGCTTTCCAGCTTGACCGCATCGACCTCCTCCGGCTGCAAAAGGACATAGCTGCCCTTTTCATATTCGAAGCCTTTGAGAATCTCTTCCGCATCGACCGGCCCTATGCCCGGCGCCACCTTCTCATATTTGATCGGCTTGCCCGACGGTTCGTGGATTTGCCGAAAGCTGATTTTCGCGCCACTCTTGGTGGCGGAATAGACCTCGACGGCGATGGACACCAGCGCGAGCCGGATCTGTCCCTGCCAATATGCCCGTGCGGCCATTGCCTGTTGCTCCTGTGCCCCCCGCCCTCCTTATTTCGATGCGTGTTCCGGCTTCCCCTTCCGTTTGGTGGAAGCCATTTTCTCCAATTCCTTTTCGTCCATCGATTCATACATCGACTTCGACGCGCCCTTGAGCCCGCCTTTCTTCGTCTCGCCGCGCTTGGCGGACAGGGCGGCCCCCGCGGCCTTTTGCTGCGCCTTCGACTTGGCCGGCATGGCATATCTCCTGCTGGTGAAAATTCCGGTCCGGATACGCAATCAAAGCCGGATGGAGCGGTAGGTTCCCGTGGCCAGGCGCGGAGCGTTCCGCCCATCTCCGGTCAGCTACGGAAATTGTCCCTCGCCGGGCTCGGCCTGACGCAGCGCTCACAAAGACGCCGGAACGAAGCAGAAGCGCGGCCGTTGCTGATTCCACAATGCATTCAACGGAGTAATCATCATGTCCCGGATCGACCCCATGATTCATGAAGACGATCTGCCCGGTGAAGAACGCAAGCTGGAACCGAAACCGGACTGGCATCCGCGCTATCCGGGATCGGGGCGTTTGCAGGACAAGGTCGCCATCATTACCGGCGGCGATAGCGGCATCGGCCGCGCCGTCGCTGCACTGTTCGCGCGCGAAGGCGCGGACAGCGCCATACTTTACCTGTGCGAACATGCCGACGCACGCGAAACCTGCCGTATCATAGAAGGCGAAGGGCGCCGGGCCATCGCTATCGCCGGCGACCTTGGCAGCAGGAGCTTCTGCAAGGCGGCTGTCGATGAAACGGTGAAGGAACTGGGGCGGCTCGACATATTGGTGAACAATGCGGGCGAACAGCATCCCGATCAGGATATTCGCGATATCAGCGAGGAACAGCTCCGCCGGACGTTCCAGACCAATATCTTCGGCATGTTCTTCATGGTTCAGGCCGCGCTCGACCATATGCGCAGCGGCGGCGCGATCATCAACTGCACGTCCGTCACCATGTATGAAGGGTCGGGCGGCCTGCTCGATTATTCATCGACTAAGGGTGCTATCACCGCCTTCACCCGGTCGCTGTCGGAAAATCTGGTGAGCAAAGGGATCAGGGTCAATGGTGTTGCGCCGGGCCCGATCTGGACCCCGCTCAACCCCTTTGGCGGCTCCCCGCCGGAAAAGATCGAGCATTTCGGCGAAAACACTCCCATGCGCCGCCCCGGCCAACCCAATGAGGTCGCCCCCAGCTTCCTCTTCCTCGCCTGCGACGACGCCAGCTACATGAGCGGCCAGATCCTGCACCCCAACGGGGGGGTGGTCGTGGGGAGTTAGGGGATGACGAAAGTGGTTATTTGTCTTGGAATGAAATAACATTGATTCAATCGCTTTAATGGCATTTAAATTTTTGAATGGAATAAATGCGTATACTTCCGACATAATTTAATATATGTGATATATGCTACACTTTATGGTTGCAAGTTGACTGGGTAACCTCGCATTTTGGTACTAAAATTATCTTCTATTCACTAGCAGATATGACCGGAATACAACCCAGTCACGCGCCGGCATTTTCAACAGCGGTTTCGGCTGTTGCCCTCTTTCGCAAGGATATATCATGGCAGTCTCATCGGTTCTCTGCCGCACGCAGGAAGCATTGCAGCTTGAGCGTGCGGCCAACGCTTCCCTCGACAATGTCAGAGTCCTGGCGATGACGGCCGCGACGGCATGGGGCCGGGAAGCGGCTCTCGCGGAACGTGTGGAACAGAATCGCCGGGCGAGTCATGCAAAGGCGGCGAACAGCCAAGCGGGGCAGGATGAGGACCTAGCGCAATTTCGGCATTTCAGTGAAAATCCCGACCGGGGTTTTGTGGCCTGACGAAGGGCTTGGTAGCGGGCGGCCAGCTATTTCCGCGATAATCCGGTGCCTCGATGCGGTAATGTTTGACACTTGGGATGGGGTGGCGCAAGCGCCAGCCACCAGTGCTCCTTCACGACAGCAGAAGCGATGTGGCGGCATTACGGCAGCGAGGTCGCCTTACATGTTTTTCTCCGGATTGTTCAAGTTCGCCTCGCAAGACATGGCAATCGACCTCGGCACGGCAAACACGGTCGTGTATCTTCGCGGCCGGGGCATCGTGCTCAATGAGCCGTCTGTCGTCGCTCTGGAAACCATTAATGGCATCAGGCGGGTAAAGGCGGTCGGGAACGACGCCAAGCTGATGATGGGCAAGACGCCGGACAATATAGAAACGATCCGGCCATTGCGCGATGGCGTGATCGCCGACATCGACGTCGCCGAACAGATGATCAAATATTTCATCCAGAAAGCCCATGGCGGACCAAGCCGCCTGCCGCGCCGCCCGGAAATCGTCATCTGCGTACCCTCACGCTCGACAACGGTTGAGCGCCGCGCGATCCGGGACGCGGCGTCGAACGCGGGCGCGTCGCAGGTTTACCTCATCGAGGAGCCAATGGCTGCGGCCATTGGCGCGGGCATGCCGGTTACCGAACCCTTGGGCGCGATGGTGGTGGATATTGGCGGCGGCACCACGGAAGTCGCGGTTCTGTCCCTGCGCGGCCTTGCCTACAGCAATTCGGTGCGCGTTGGCGGCGACAAGATGGACGAAGCCATATCCTCTTATATCCGGCGTCACCACAATCTGCTGATCGGCGAGACGACGTCGGAGCGGATCAAGCACAGTATCGGAACTGCGGTAGCGCCGGCCGATGGCATCGGACTGACGTTGGCCGTCAAGGGCCGCGACCTCATCAATGGCGTCCCCAAGGAGATCGAAATCTCGCAAATGGAGATTGCCGAGGCGATCAGCGAGCCAGTCGCCAGGATCGTCGACACGGTCCGCGTCGCGCTGGAAAACACGCAGCCCGAGCTTGCCGCCGACATTGTCGATCAGGGTATCGTCCTGACAGGTGGCGGAGCGTTGTTGCATGGCATGG
>CBHCMH010000271.1:0-3610 GCA_965974445.1 uncultured Rhizorhapis sp. | reverse complement strand
CACGACGAGCGCCGACTGCAGCCCGACCGCGACCGCTTCCTGTCCGATATAGAGGTGACAGAATCCGCCAATGAGGCCAAGGCCGTACAGCTGCCCCGCCTTTTCCTCGAAACGACGGATGAGGAGCATCTGCCGGTAAAATTCCAGCAACTCTTCCTTCGTCGCCTGGTAATCGCCCGGATCGGCCGGACGTTCGCGGTTGGGGGTGGCAGGCGGCGCCGCCTTGCTGGCGGACGGCCGGCCCTTTGCGGTGCGCGGCGATAAAGCTTTGGCCAAGGAAATTTCCTCTTATGCTTTCACTGGGGAACCATCCCTATAGGATCGACCATGTGATGAATGCAATGGATTCCGCCGCAATTAGCCTCCAAATTCAGAATATGCGCATCAGACTGTCAAAATAACCAGATGGGTCAGCTTCAACCGGAAAAGCAGTGCCGGGGGCATATGTTCGGCGATTTGCAAGTTAAGCATCGAACCGGGTCATGGGCGCGAAATTAAATTGGCGAGGACCGCTGTCCGGCGTAGCAATCTTGCCCTGCCAACCGATCAGCGCAGCGGGACGATAACCTCGTCAGGATGGCCGACATTAAGCTCGCGGCGGACCAGTTCATCGACCATATCCGGATCGGCACGGCGCGGATCGACAAGATCGACTCGATTCTTCAGGCGATCTCGCTCCGCCCTGACCTTCGCCAGGTCATCGCGCCGCTCTTCCAGCGCCCGACTGTAATCGCCCCAAGCAAGGATGCCGTTGGAGCCAAGCACGGCGTAACCGGCGAATAAGGCCAGCAGGACGATCGCCAGCGCCGGGCCGAATGCCGACATCAGAAGGGATCTTAGTTTCGCGATCTGCGCCATGCGAGGGATAGAATCACAGGAGGGGGTTGCATGCAAGCGGATTGTGCCGCGACGAGGATCGTTAGGGCGGTGAGCTGCCATTGAAATGGCGTCACCCCGGCGCAGGCCGGGGTCTCCCAAATCTTGGTTGTACGCTACTGATGGAGATTCCGGCTTTCGCCGGAATGACGCGTGTTGAACGGCAGCTCGGACCCAATACCCGCCCCTCACCTCACCGGAAAATTGACCGCCCCGCATAGGCCGCAACGCTGCCCAGCTCCTCTTCGATGCGGATGAGCTGGTTGTACTTGGCGAGCCGGTCGGAGCGCGCCAGGCTGCCGGTCTTGATCTGGCCGCAATTGGTGGCGACGGCCAGGTCGGCGATGGTCGCGTCCTCGGTCTCGCCCGAACGGTGCGACATGACCGCCGTATAGGAGGCACGCTGCGCCATGGACACGGCTGCAAGCGTTTCAGTCAATGTACCAATCTGGTTAACCTTGACCAGCAGCGAGTTGGCCAATCCTTTGCCAATGCCCATGGAAAGGCGCTTCGGGTTGGTGACGAACAGGTCGTCGCCCACCAACTGCACTGAGCCGCCTATCCGGTCGGTCAGAAGTTTCCAGCCTTCAAAATCATCCTCGGCCATGCCGTCCTCGATCGACTTGATCGGATATTTGGCGCACAGGTCCGCGAGGTAATCGGTCATTTCAGCAGGCGTGAGCGTCTTGCCCTCCCCGGCCATCACATATTTGCCGTCCTTGAAGAATTCGGTCGATGCGCAGTCGAGCGCCAGCACGACATCGTCGCCCGGCTTGAACCCGGCCTTTTCGACCGAAGCCATGATGAAATCGAGCGCGTCGGTGGTCGAAGCCAGCGCCGGCGCAAAGCCGCCTTCATCGCCCACCGCCGTCGCCAGCCCCTTTTCATGCAGGCCCTTCTTCAGCGTGTGGAAAATCTCCGCGCCCCAGCGGACCGCTTCGGCCAGGCTGTCGGCGCCCACGGGCATCACCATGAACTCCTGGAAGTCGATGGGGTTGTCGGCATGCTCGCCGCCGTTGATGATGTTCATCATCGGGACCGGCAGGACATGTGCCGACACGCCGCCGACATAGCGGTAAAGCGGCAGGCCCCGGCTGTCCGCCGCCGCCTTGGCCGCCGCCAGGCTAACACCCAGGATCGCGTTCGCGCCGAGGCGGCTCTTGTTCTCGGTGCCGTCCAGTTCGATCATCGCGGCGTCGATTTCGCCTTGGTCCTCTGCTTCCAGGCCAATGACGGTTTCGGCGATTTCGCCGTTCACCGCCTCGACGGCGGCCAGAACGCCCTTGCCCAGATAGCGGCTCTTGTCGCCGTCCCGCTTCTCCACCGCTTCATAGGCGCCTGTGGAAGCGCCGGAGGGAACCGCCGCCCGTCCAAAGCCGCCATCTTCCAGCATCACGTCCACTTCGACGGTCGGATTACCCCGGCTATCAAGGATCTGGCGGGCGTGGATGTCGAGAATGGCGGTCATGGCGTTTCTCCGTCGATAGGGGGCTGGGTTATGCGCGGGGCATTAGCCAGCACGCGCCGATATGGCAATGCCGCCCCGGCATTTGCTCTTCTTGACGTGGTTTTTCCTGTCATGATTGCGCAAACGGAACTACTATTCGGTCCATCGGTTGGATTCCCGACGGGAACCACCGTCGCGATCTCAGTGGCCCACTTCTGTCATGGAAAGGATGCAATATGGCCGACACCCCTCCTGCAAAGCCAAAGGCTCCACGTAAGGCTACACCCCGCAAGGCGACCGGAAAAACCTCGGCCGCAAAAACTCCAGCCGTAAGGAAGCCTCGCAAGACAGCTTCTGTCCGCGCCGCAAAAGCGGACACGGCCACGCGCACGGCGATGGCAAAGGACACGCTGAAAAACACCACCGACAAGCTGCTTGAGCAGGCGGAGGTCATCAAGACCCAAGCCGGCAAGACTGCCCGGACTGCGGCCATCACCGGCAAGGACAAGGCAGGGAGCGCCATGCAGAACCTGTCCAAACTGATCGGCGATACTGCGGGCAGCATCGATGAAAAGCTGGGCAGTCAATATGGCGATTATGCCCGCTATGCCGCCGAGGCCATCGCCGGGGCCGCGAATTCGCTGGACCGGAAGGACATTGACGAGCTGGTCAATGACGCGCGCGATTTCGTGCGCAAGAGCCCGGCCGTGGCAATCGGTACCGCCGCCATCGTGGGCTTCGTGCTGATGCGCCTCGCCAAGCCCGCCAAGAAATCCAAAAAGCGCGAAAAGGCATAAGTCAGGCAGCGACACGCCACCGCCGTGGCAGAACAGGGTAGATTCTTTTGTACGGACAGGACGACGAAAACGCCCCGAATGATGAGAGTATTGGCGAAGTCCTCTCTCGTCTGAAGGAGAGCGGGCAGCAATATGCGCGGGCGGAATTCAACCGGCAGAAAGTCCGCGCCACTGAGATTGGGCTGGAATTTCGCAACATTGCGGTG
This sequence comes from uncultured Rhizorhapis sp., assembly GCA_965974445.1. Classification (GTDB taxonomy): domain Bacteria; phylum Pseudomonadota; class Alphaproteobacteria; order Sphingomonadales; family Sphingomonadaceae; genus Rhizorhapis. The sequence continues at coordinate 284 of CBHCMH010000271.1, read as the reverse complement.
CTGCTCGGCATCGCCGCCTTTCTGGTGCTGGCGGCGGCCGTGGCGCTGCTGGTCGGGGCGATATTGGCGCTGACGCCGACGATCGGCGCGTGGGGCGCGACAGCTCTGGTGGTGGGCGCTGTACTGGCCCTCGCCTTTTTGCTCGTCATCCTTGCCCGCAACCGCTTTCGCGGTCTGAACGGGGAGGAGCGGTCATGAAGCTGATCCCGCGCAGCGCCGCCTACAAGCGCGCCGAGGTGGAGGCGGATCTGGCGCGGAGCAGTTTCCTGCTCGCGCTGGACAAG
>CBHCMH010000270.1:0-3631 GCA_965974445.1 uncultured Rhizorhapis sp. | reverse complement strand
CCCCCCTTTGGAGTATTATGTGCTATTGAGTCGCAGCGTCGCGATTGGGTGCCAATCGGAGTCGCAACCAAAAAAAATAATAAAACCGCACAGGCTCAAGGAATAATGAGCAAATGCGCGGGTCGCATGTCGAAGGAGAGGACCGGCATGGACTTAAATTACCTATTCTATCGCCAGCAAATGTCGCTGCTCCGCGCCAGGAGCGCGTCCAGCCCGGAAGGCCGCGCCGCACATGAGGGGCTTGCCCGGGGATATACCGAACGTATCCGCGAATACCGCAACCATAATAGCCGGCAAAGCAGCAGGGCAGCAGAACGCGAACGCGCCTGAACAGGGCATCGGAATGGCTTTCTCACCCCATTCCCATAGCGGGGTGGGGAAGCCATTTTGTCGCGCCGTGCCTATTGATGCCGACACGCACTGAATTTGACCGATAGGGGTGGTTTGCAGGCATTCCCCTCCCGCTTGCGGGAGGGGTTAGGGGTGGGCCTTTCGCGAGCTTATCCTTACAGGTCCACCCCCAGCCCAGTAGGCGACAGGCCCTTTCCCCCAGACAGGGCCGCAGCGCGCACTCGCAAGCGGGAGGGGAGTTATGGCAGTTCCGACCCACAACACCCTCACCCAATACCCACCGCCATTCGTACCGCTCTTTCTATTTGGTGTTAAGTAGTTTCCCCAATTGCTGTCTCGACCGCCCCGGTCCTAGCCTGCGCTCCATCGAGGAGAGAGATGATGGGCAGTACAATACAACATAAGCCATGCGTGGCCGAAGCGATGAGCCAGGGCCTCTGGACAGCCGCCCCGGACATGACCGTCCGGCAGGCCGCAGTGCTGATGGCGGCGGAGAATCTTGCCGTACTGACGGTGGAGGGCAAGCAGGGAAAGGCTGTGGGAATCCTCACTGCATCAGCAGTGTCGGACGCTGCAGCGCGGTCGCTGGGCGAGCTGCCCGTAACGGCGATCATGGAACCGCTGCACCAGGTGTGTCATCCCGCCGACGGGCTGGACCTTGCGCGGGGATTGATGGCCACGCTGGGCACACCGCTGCTGCCGGTCTGCGACGCCGCCGGGCGCCCGCTCGGCATGATTTCCCGCCATGGGATGGAAGCCTGCGCGGCCCGCAGCCAACCCCATGCCGGCACGCGTCCGCACCGGCACGAAGCAACGGCCGCGCATTGACGCATGGCGGACGTTCAGGTCGCGATCCACGGGGCGGGAAAAACCGTCACCGGTTCCTGTTATGAAGTCCGCTCAGGGGGCCATCGCATCCTGGTCGATTGCGGCCTGTTCCAGGGATCGCGGACGCTGGAGGCGCTGAACCACGAGGCGTTCGCCTTTGACCCGCGCAAGCTCGATGCGGTCATCCTCACCCACGCCCATCTCGATCATAGCGGCATGCTGCCCCGGCTGGCGGCGAGGGGCTTCTCTGGCCCGATCTGGAGTACCGGCCCGACCGCCGACCTGCTGGAACAGATGCTCCCCGATGCCGCGCGCATTCAGGAACAGGACGCCGAGCGCCGCAACCGCCGCGCCGACCGGGCGGACGAGCCGGCCATAGAACCGCTCTACACGCTGGATGACGCCGAAGCGGCGCTGGCGCTGCGGCAGGTGGCGCCGCTGGAAGCCGGCTTTGAAGCCGCGCCGGGGATGCGGGCAAAGCTCTGGAACGCCGGTCACATATTGGGGTCCGCCTCGCTCGAACTGCGCGTGGGCGACACCCGCATCCTTTTTTCCGGCGACATCGGCCCGGACGAAAAGGCCTTTCATCCGGACCCGGACGCGCCGAGGGGCTTGGACCATGTGTTTTGCGAAAGCACTTATGGCGACCGCGTCCGCGAAAAGATCACCATCGAGCAGCGCCGCGCCCTGCTGGAAACCGAGGTCAAGTCGGCGCTGGCCCGCGGCGGCAATCTGGTCATTCCGGTATTCGCGCTGGAACGGACACAGGAATTGCTGCTCGATCTTGCCCGCCTCATCAACAGCGGCCGCCTGCCGCATCCGCGCGTATTTCTCGACTCGCCGCTGGCGACGCGGATCACCGATGTCTTCACCCGTCATTCCCGCAAGCTGGAGGATATGGGCGCCGGCGATGTCTTTCGTCATCCCGCCTTCCATTTTGTCGAAGATGTCGCCGGTTCGCGGCAACTGAACAATGTTTCCGGGGCCATCATCATGGCCGGATCGGGGATGTGCGAAGGGGGACGCATCCGCCATCACCTGATCTCCAACCTGGCGCGGCCGGACTCTACCATCCTTTTTGTCGGCTATCAGGCGCAGGGCACGTTGGGGCGGATCATATCGGGCGGCGCAAAGCGGGTGCGCATTTCGGGCAAGGACATCGCCGTCCGCGCCGCCGTTCGCAGCATCGAAAACTATTCCGCCCACGCCGACCGTTCCGAACTGCTCGCATGGATCCAGGCCCGCACCCCCATCAATGGCAGCCTGTTTCTGACCCATGGCGAAGCGTCCGCGATCGAGGGATTGCGCCGGGACCTTCAGACGCGCTGCGCCTCCATCATCACCCCGGAAATCGGAGAGGTCTACAGCCTGCCCGCCGACGCTCCGGCCCACCGTATTGCCACCGGCAGAACCGACATCCGCGACGCTGTTGGACGGGACTGGCAGAATGATTATGCCGATTTCACCGTCCGGCTGAAACGCGAGCTACAGGCCATTGAGGCGGCCGGAAAGCGCCGCGAGGCCATCGCCCGCATGCGTGCCATCCTCACCGAATATCAGGATGCCCGGAAGCGCGGAAATGGCGGAGGTTGAGTGATGCGGGCCTGCCGTTAGCCCCCGGGCTCCCGCATACCACGCGCCTCCCGCATCAGGTGGATGACTTCTTCATCCCCCGTCTGCGTGAAATCGAGATAGTGCGCGCCGACTGCGTAAAAGGGGCTGGGCGAGACGAGGCACACCACGTCGTCGCATTCCTTCGCCAGCTGGGCGAGTGTATCGGCCGGGGCCACGGGAACGGCCAGGATCAGCCGGGCCGGATCGTTCTTCCGCAGGCCCTTCAACGCCGCGCGAACGGTTCCGCCGGTCGCGATGCCGTCATCCACCAGGATCACCGTCCGGTCTTCCAGCTCCACCGGTTCCATCTCGCCGCGATACAGATGCCGCCGTTTCTCGATGGTTTCCAGCTGCCTGCGCATTTCGGAACGGATATAGTTAGGGCTCGGACCCAGTTGCCGTACGACATCCTCATTGAGCACCAGTTGCGGATTGGCGCCATCGACGACCGCGCCGATGCCCAGCTCTTCATGTCCCGGCGCGCCGATCTTGCGAACGAACACCACATCCAGTTCCGCTCCCAGCGCCACGGCGACCTCGTAGGCAACCGGAACGCCGCCGCGCGGCAGGCCCAGGATGACCGGATCAAATGCGGCATAATGGGTCAACGCCTTTGCGAGCCTCCGGCCCGCTTCGTGGCGGTCGCGGAACTCAGGGTGCGGGTGCATGACGTGCTTCCCTCTCGGCTGCCGGAAGATAGGCGCTGAACCAGTCGATCGCGTGGTCGACAACATGGTCCAGGGTTCCCGGCTCCTCGAACAGATGCCCCGCGCCTTCAACGATTGTCAGGCGCCGGGGGGCCGGTATCCGCGTCAAAGCCTCCTGGTTGAGGCGCAGG
>CBHCMH010000269.1:0-3635 GCA_965974445.1 uncultured Rhizorhapis sp. | reverse complement strand
GGATACTTCCCAATGAGACGGGTGGCGTTAAGCTAGACGGAAAATTCCCGTTTGTCCTGAGCTTGTCGAAGGACTTTCTTTCTTTTCTTAAGAAGGAGAGGGGCTTCGACAGGCTCAGCCCGAACGGGTGTGGATGTTGGTCTCTTCTTAGCAAAGGGAGAGGCGCATGACCGAAAACACCCGCCGCTGCATTCTTTCCGGTGAACGCGAAGCCCGTGACGGATTGATCCGGCTGGCGCTTGGTCCCGATGGGCAGGTTGCGCCCGACGTGCGCGCGCGCGCCCCAGGGCGGGGCGCGTGGGTTGGCGTTGATCGCGCGACGCTCCAGAAGGCGCTGGAGAACGGGAAGCTCAAGGGTGCCCTGGCGCGCAGCTTCAAGACGTCGGACTTTGCCATCCCCGCTGATCTGGCTGACCGGATCGAGGCGGCGATGCGGCAGGCGGCGCTTGACCGGCTTGGGCTTGAGGCGCGCGGCGGCATGGTGCTGACGGGATCGGAAAAGATCGATGTCGCCGCCCGGCGCGGGCAGGTGCAGATGCTGCTGCATGCGGCGGATGCGGCGGCGGACGGCAATCGCAAGCTGGATCAGGCCTGGCGCGTGGGCAGGGGGCTGGAAGGCAGCGATCTTACTGGCATAGTCTTGCCTGTAGACCGCACGCCCTTATCTATGGCAATGGGTCGGGACAATGTCGCGCACATTGCCGTCACCGACAAGAAGGCGGCTGCCCGTGTGGGCGAGATACTTGGCCGCTGGCAAGTTTTCCTGGGATGCGCTAACGGGACGCAAGTCGCAGCGTCGTTGAGTCAGGACGCGCCCGATACCGCAGTGGATTGAGTAAGCGAAGAAATGGGCCCGGGGATTTGCTTCGGGCCGGAATGTTGATCGAAGGAACTGGTTTAGTCGATGAGTGAGAGCGAAACAGAAAAGCCGAAACTGGGCCGCAAGCCTTTGGGCCTGAAGCGGACGGTTGAGGCCGGACAGGTGCAGCAGAGCTTCAGTCATGGCCGCAAGAATACGGTCGTGGTCGAGGTGAAGCGCCGCCGTCTCATCGGCAAGCCCGGCGAGCAGGTGGAGGCGGTCGCGCCGCCCGAACCCGCGCCCGTGCAACAGGCTCCCGCTCCGGCCCCTCGGGCTGCGCCTCCGCCGCCCCGCCCGTCGGCACCCGACAGCCTGATGTCGCGTCAGGAACTGCAGGCCAAGTTGCTGCGGGAAGCCGAAGAGGCGCGCATGAACGCGCTGGAGGAAGCGCGCCGTCGCGAGGATGCGGCCCGGCAGCAGGCTGGCGAGGAAGAACGCCGCCGCGCCGAGGAAAAGCGCAAGAGCGAGGACGAGGCAACAGCGCAACCGGACGCCGCCGTGGATGCGGCCGCGCCAACCGAGGCGGCAGAAGCCAATGCCCCGGCCGCGTCGGCGGAAGAGGGAATCTCCGCAAAAGTCGAGACCGCGGCGGAAGCCGAAGCGACGGCCGCTGATCGGCCGCCGCCGCGCCGGTTCACGCCGGTGGCTGCGCCCAAGCGCCCCGAGCCCAAGCCTGCCCGCGTCAAGGGTGATCATGACCGCCGCCAGTCCGGCAAGCTGACCGTCAGCCGGGCCTTGTCCGATGGCGATGGCGGCGCGCGCGCCCGTTCGCTCGCGGCGCTGAAGCGCGCTCGCGAAAAGGAAAAGCGCCTGATGGGCGGCCAGCGCGAGCCGCAGGTGAAGCAGGTTCGCGATGTCGTCGTGCCAGAAGCGATCACGGTGCAGGAACTCGCCAACCGCATGGCCGAAAAGGGCGCGGACCTGGTGAAGGCGTTGTTCAAGATGGGCACCATGGTCACCGTCAATCAGACGATCGACCAGGATACGGCCGAGTTGCTGGTCGAGGAATTCGGCCATCGCATCCAGCGCGTGTCGGAATCGGACGTCGATATCGACACGGCAACCGACGTCGATGCGGATGAGACGCTGCTGCCGCGCGCGCCGGTCGTCACCATCATGGGCCATGTCGATCACGGCAAGACCAGCCTGCTTGACGCACTGCGTGGTACCGATGTGGTTGCCGGCGAAGCAGGCGGCATCACCCAGCATATCGGGGCCTATCAGGTGAAGACCAAGGATGGTCACATCATCACCTTCCTCGACACGCCAGGTCACGAGGCATTCACCGAAATGCGCGCGCGCGGGGCCAATGTGACGGATATCGTCATCCTGGTTGTCGCCGCCGACGACGGCTTGATGCCGCAGACGATCGAGGCGATCAATCACACCAAGGCGGCGGGCGTCCCGATGATCGTCGCGATCAACAAGATCGACCGGGAAAACGCCAACCCGCAGAAGGTGCGCGAGCGCCTGCTGGAGCATGAGATCATTGTCGAGGATATGGGCGGCGACGTCCAGGACGTGGAGGTTTCGGCACTCAAGAAGATCGGCCTGGACGACCTGATCGAAAAGATCATGCTGCAGGCAGAGATCATGGAGTTGAAGGCCAATCCGGAACGCTCCGCCGAAGGCACGGTGGTCGAAGCCAAGCTCGACAAGGGGCGTGGTCCGGTCGCTACCATCCTGGTGAAGCGCGGTACATTGAACGTCGGCGACATCTTCGTCGTCGGCGCCGAAAGCGGCAAGGTCCGCGCGATGCTGGACGACAAGGGCAAGAATATCAAGCAAGCCGGGCCCTCGGTCCCGGTCGAGGTGCTTGGCCTGACCGGTGTGCCCCAGGCGGGCGATACGCTGACGGTCGTGGAGAATGAGGCGCGCGCGCGTGAGGTCGCGGCCTATCGCCAGGAGCAGATCAACCGCAAGCGCACGACGGCGGCTCCCACCTCTTTCGAGCATATGTTCTCCGCATTGAACGACAAGGTCATCGAGTATCCGGTGGTCGTGAAGGGCGATGTGCAGGGATCGGTGGAAGCCATTGTGAGCTCGCTCAACAAGGCATCGACCGACGAGATCAAGGTGCGGGTGCTGCACAGCGGTGTCGGCGCGATCACGGAGTCCGACGTGACGCTGGCGGCCGCATCCAACGCGCCGCTGATCGGTTTCAACGTCCGCCCCAATGCCAAGGCGCGGGCGCTGGCCGAGCGGGACAAGGTTCGCCTGAAATATTTCGACGTGATCTACGACCTGATCGAGGAGATCAAGGGCGAGATGGCGGGCGAGCTGGGTCCAGAACGGATCGAGACGGTCGTCGGCCGCGCCGAGGTGAAGGAGGTTTTCTCCGCAGGCAAGCATGGCAAGGCGGCGGGTCTGCTCGTCACCGACGGCTTCATCCGCAAGGCGCTCAAGGCGCGCATCACGCGCGACGATGTCATTGTCTACAATGGCGAAATTGCGTCCCTGCGCCGGTTCAAGGACGACGTGGCGGAGGTTCGCGCCGGGCTGGAATGCGGCGTCACTTTCCTTGGCCACACCGACATCAAGCCGGGCGATTATCTGGAAACCTATGAGGTCGAGGAACGCGCGCGGACGTTGTAATCAATCTCCCTCTCTCCTTCAGGGGAGAGGGTCACGTTTCTCATTGCCGTCACCCTGAACTTGTTTCAGGGTCCATAAGCTCAGGTTTAGAGCCTCATTCGTTGATGCTTATGGATGCTGAAACAAGTTCAGCATGACGTTGGAAAGCAATTGGTCATGCGTAAAGCTGAAACCCCTGATG
>CBHCMH010000268.1:0-3635 GCA_965974445.1 uncultured Rhizorhapis sp. | reverse complement strand
TGGCGGCGCTCAGCCGGACGGGCGCGGGCATCGGCCGTTCCTCTCCGGGCGGCGGGGGGCAGATATAGGCTTCCAGCGCATCCACCGCCGCCGCGACATGGGCGAGCGAGACTTCGTCGGCCCGCGCGTCGATCGCCTGCAACCCGGCATGATGCGCCAGCAGTGTCGCAATATAGGGATAGCCATGGGCAATGGCCCTGATCTGCAGCCGCGCCGAAGCGCTGAAGCCCAGCCCGCTTTCCTCCGCCCCAATGGCGATGATTTCCTCGATCTCCGCGTCGGTCATGCGCGGCAGTTCCAGGTTCAGCACATTGCGGCGGATGGAGGGGATGTGCGCGACCAGTTCCGTGAAATTCGCCGCCACGCCCGCCACCACCAGTTGCACCCGGGCACAGCGGTCCGACAGATTCTTGATCAGCTCGGCAATGCCCCGCCGGAAATCGGCCGATGTCACCCGGTCGAACTCGTCCAGCATCAGGATGACCCGAGCGCCCGCGACGGCGGCGAGCAGGTCGGTCACCAGCCGGGGCGACAACTCGCCCGCTGGCGCCAACTCCAGCAGGCTGCCCCCCGCCGCGACCGCCTCGTCCACCGGCGCGGTGCCGCCATGATAAAGCTGCGGAATCTGCGCCAGCACAGACCGGAACATCTCGTCAAAACCGGTCCCCGCGTCGCAGCTCTCATACAGGACGACATAGCCCGCCTCCCGCGCGGTATCGGCCAGGATGTGCAGCAGCGATGTCTTGCCGATCCCCCGGTCGCCATAAAGGATCGCGTGCAGCCGTTGATCCTCGATCCCGCCGATCAAGCGGGCAAGCGCGTCCGTCCGCCCGGCGAACCGCTCGCGCCGGATGACGGGCTGCGCGGGCGTAAAGACCGCGCTGAACTTGATCCGCATCCGATCGAATTTGCCCTGCCCCTGCTCGCGAAGCTGATCGCGGGCATGGTCCCGGAAGCGCGGCAACCGGGCGGCACGCGGAGCGCGGCGTTCCCCGCCCTGCTGTCCCACGGCCCAGCCGGGTGCAGCCTCCGCAACCCCGTCCTCCCTGCGAGCCCTGCGATTGCGAATTCTAAACCAATACAAACGCGCCTCCCTGTGACCGTAATTGGCGAACCGGTGTTCCTGCGAAAGCCGGAGCAATGGAGCTTGCCGTTTTGGATAGAACCGTTCGTGTCGAGCGAAGTCGAGACACAGTTGCGCAAAACCCAGCGTCCCTCGACTGCGCTCGGGACGAACGGCATTGAATCGATCTAGGCCAAAAGAACCCCAAACCTCACCCTTCCCGCCGCGCCACAAAGGGCTTCAGCACCAGCCACACAAAGCCCAGCGTCGCCGCCAGCACCGCCAGTGCCGCGACATCCTTTCCCTCATTGCCGAAATAATTCGCCACCGCGCAGCCAATGCTGGGGGGCAGATAGTGCCAGATGCTGTCCACCTCCGGCCCTTCGTCGGTCGACCGCTGCAGGAACAGCACGATCAATCCCGCGAATATGCCGATGGTCACCCAGTCATAGATTGTGCTCATTGCCGCCCTCATCGCCTGGCTTGCGCCGTCGCGATGAAAAGCCGTCAATCAACCGGTGATTGCAAGGCAATCAATATGCATTTCGGTGTATGATGACGCGGACCGTCAGCAGGATGATGTAAATATCCCGCCATAGCGTCCATCCGCTCAGATATTCCAGATCCGAATCGAGCCGGTTGGTCAGGTCGCTATGATGATCGGTCGATCCGCGATAGCCCCGCACCTGGGCAAGGCCGGTCAGCCCCGGCTTGGTGGCGTGCCTATACCAATAACGCAGGTCAACGTCCCAGAACAAGGCTCCTCCGGCCCGCGACCCAAGCGCATGGGGACGCGGCCCGACCAGGCTCATCTCGCCGCGCAGCACATTCCAGAGCTGCGGCAGTTCGTCGATGCTGGTGCGGCGGATGAATTGGCCGACGCGGGTGATCCGGTCATCGTCGCGCCCGGTGGAACGGTCGCCATTCTCATCGCATTTTTCGGCCCGCATGCTGCGGAACTTGTAGACCAGGAACAAGCGGTTGCCGCGCCCCAGCCGCTCCTGCTTGAAGAAGACGCCACCGGGGCTCTCCAGCCTGATCGCGATCGCAGTCAGCAGCATCACGGGGGAGAGCGCCACCAGCACCGGAACCGTGATGGCAAGGTCAAGCAAACGCTTCATGATCCGGTGGTGCAGGCTCAACGCGCCCGCTGATACCTTGAAAGTCGGCCCGCCTTCAAACCGCCCGACCTCGGTGACGCCGATTTCGCTCATTTCGGGGGCATTGAGTTCGCCATTCACACCCGCGCTCTGCAGGATCAGCGTCCATTGCTCCCGCCGTTCCTTGGAACAGACGACAACCACGCGGTCGGCGCTGTGCATCAGCCGTCCCAGCTTGTCGAGCATCAGCGGATTGCGCACATCGGGGGCAAGGCCCAGATAATCCGCCTGATAGACCAGGCTATAGGGGTCGCCCGACGCAAAGGGCGCGTCATCGACAATGATGATCTCATTGATCAAACTCTGGCGGAAATTCCGGAGCACGATCCGCTCGAATATGGTGCGGCCGACTGCGATCGCGACAATACTCGTCGCCACGCCCATGCCAAAAACCGCGCGCGACAGTTCCATCGAGGCCTTGAGGTAAAAGGTCAGGAAAAGCAGGGTCGCAGCGGCGAACAACAGTGCCAGAACCGATCGGGAAATGCCGAAAGCCGCGTTGCGCAGCGCCTCCATGCCATAGGCATTGCTGTTGATAGCGATGCCGGCGAACACGGGCAGCAGCGCGACCGCCGCGGCCAGATTGGTAAGGCTCAGAAGTCCGCCATGCCGGATCAGGTTGGATCCGACAAAGCCCAGCGACACAGCCATCATATCGGTCAGAAACAGCGCGCCATAGAGGAACAGCCGGATGCGCTCATCGGCCCGCATGCCCGCTTCGCGTCCAATGCCGGCGGCGAATGGCGCGTCGAGACTTTGGGCGGCCCTCAGCTCTGCACTCTGCAAATTCACGAAAAACTCCCTGGACCCGGCATGGCTTGCTACGCTGGCCTCCATGTGGAAGAGGCCGGACATGGCCGGCCCCGATCCTGGGCACAGCGCTAATATAAGCCCTTGCTAGTTGCAAGCGCGAACCCAGCCGAAACACCTGCGGTGCACAAGTCCAGGCAAAGTCGTCTGGTCGCATCAACCACGCGGATTTGCGGCAAAAAGAAAGGCTCCCGCGCCGGAACGAACTCCGAATGGGGGACCCCTTGACTATTGAGAGGGTGAACGAAAGTTTCAGCCGGATTGGTGCTTTCTTTAACGCCCGATGGCGGACGTTCATTCCGTCTTCCCTTCAGGGGATTGCTGCATCATCCGATTTTGGTCGGAGTCGGAGAAGCAAGGCGGGTTTTGGTTGAGGGGGGAGAGGGAAAAAGCGTCCGCGCTGACCGGCTGACCGGACATCAAAAACCTCTGTCCTACAGCCTTATCCCCAAGCTATGATGCTTCCGGCTCTTTCTAAAAGTGAACTTTCGTAACCAGCGGAAAATGTTGGAAAATCCCGATCCAACAATTTCCTATCCAACAGGTAAATTATCCTGCAAATTCAACACGCCTCAGTGTCAATTGTGTCAAGTTCGATTTCC
>CBHCMH010000267.1:0-3651 GCA_965974445.1 uncultured Rhizorhapis sp. | reverse complement strand
GCCTTCAGCGCCGCTTCACCCGCGAAATATTCCTTGTGATCGTCGCCAATGTCGGAACCCGACATGTTCTGGTGCTTCACGCAAGCAATGCCTTCGCGGATTTCCTTGCGCTGGACGCCTTTCACGTAACCGAGCATGCCGGCCTCACCGAAATATTCCTTCGCCAGATTGTCGGTCGACAGGGCGGCGGTGTGATAGGTCGGCAGCGTGATGAGGTGGTGGAAGATGCCTGCCCGCTTCGCCGCGTCGCGCTGGAAGGTGCGGATCTTCTCGTCGGCTTCGGCCGCAAGCTCGGTGCCGTCATAATCGACGCTCATCAGCCTGGCGCGGTCATAGGCGGGCATGTCCTTGCCCGCTTCCGTCCAGGCGTCGAACACCTGCTGGCGGAAGTTCAGCGTCCAGTTGAACGAGGGCGAGTTGTTGTAGACCAGCTTCGCATTGGGAATGACTTCCCGGATGCGATCGACCATGCCCGCGATCTGCTCGATATGCGGCTTTTCGGTTTCGATCCACAGCAGGTCGGCCCCGTTCTGCAGCGAGGTGATGCAGTCGAGCACGCAGCGGTCCTCGCCTGTTCCGGTGCGGAACTGGTAGAGGTTGCTGGGCAGGCGCTTGGGCCGCATCAGCTTGCCGCCGCGATTGATGATGACGTCGCCATTGGCCTGAGCGATGTCTTCGATGTCTTCACAGTCGAGGAAGCTGTTATACTGGTCGCCACTGTCGCCCGGCTCGCGGCTGAAGGCGATCTGCTTGGTAAGGCCGGCACCCAGCGAGTCCGTGCGGGACACGATGATGCCATCCTCAATGCCCAGTTCCAGGAACGCGTAGCGGCAGGCGCGGATCTTCGCGAGGAAGTCCTCATGCGGCACCGTGACCTTACCGTCCTGATGGCCGCACTGCTTTTCGTCGGACACCTGGTTTTCGATCTGAAGCGCGCAAGCGCCCGCCTCGATCATCTTCTTGGCGAGCAGATAGGTGGCTTCCGCATTGCCGAAGCCCGCGTCGATGTCCGCGATGATCGGGACGACATGGGTTTCATAATTGTCGATGGCGGACAGGATCTGCTTTTCCTTGATCTGGTCGCCAGCAGCACGCGCGGCGTCAAGATCGCGGAACATCATGCCGAGTTCACGGGCGTCAGCCTGCTTGAGGAAGGTGTATAGCTCCTCGATCAGCGCGGGAACGCTGGTCTTCTCATGCATCGACTGGTCCGGAAGCGGTCCGAACTCGCTGCGCAGCGCGGCGACCATCCAGCCCGAGAGGTAGAGGTAACGGCGCTTGGTGGAACCGAAATGCTTCTTGATCGCGATCATCTTCTGCTGCGCGATGAAGCCGTGCCAGCAGCCCAGCGACTGCGTGTAGTTAGCGGGATCGGCGTCATAGGCCGCCATATCTTCACGCATGATCTTTGCAGTGTAACGCGCGATGTCGAGGCCGGTGCGGAACCGGTTCTGCAACTGCATGCGGGCGGCGGATTCGGCGTCGATGCCGTCCCAGGTGCCGTTGAACCCCTTAATGACCTTGCCCAGCTGGGCGATTTGATCCGAATATGTCACTGGAAGCTCCTTGATGTATAAGGACCCGCCGCGAAACGGGCGCGGCTTCGCGGCGGATCGGCTTTCCTCTCCAGGAAAGATTTGGGTCAGGCCAGACGGCCCAGCCGGTGATATAAGGCGCTGTATTTGCTGGATTCGGGCTTATCCTGAACTTCCTTCAGATAATGGGCCACGGCCTGCTTCATCAGCGCGAAGTCCTCGGTGGAGAAGACTGCGCGCGGGCGTGTCTGTTGTTCTGTCATCGTCATTCTCCTTCAACCGGCTCCCTGCTTCGCTCGGCTATGGGTCCGAACGAAGCGCCGGGGCCTTGAGAAGAATTTGCTGCACCGCCGCGATTCGCGCCATCCATTTTGTAAAAATTTGTAGAGAAATGGTCGGCAAATTGCATATTACGTCAGTAACACTGTAAAAATGTTTACAATCTCGCCACATCGCTATATGCGTGATGTTAGAGAAGTTATGGCCGACCAGAAATTCTTCGCCGGACACGCCATCAAGCGCCTTCGCCGCAAGGCGTCGATGACGCAGCTCGCCCTCGCCGACGCGCTCGACATCTCGCCCAGCTACCTCAATCTTCTCGAACGCAACCAGCGGCCCTTGAGCGCGGCGTTGATGCTCCGGCTGGCCGAACGCTTCGATTTCGATCCCCGGAGCCTGACGGATGACATTCCGGGCGGCGGCATTGACGGCCTGCGCCGCCGCCTTGCCGATCCCATGTTCGCCGACCTGCAGATCGACCGGACGGAGATAGAGGAGTGGCTTGCCGCCGCCCCCGGCGGGGCAGAGGCCTTCGCGCGCATGTTCGACCGCATGGCCGAAGGCGGCGCGCCTGCCGAGGCTCTGACGGAGGCAAGGCCGGTCACGATGGTCCGCAAGGAAATCGAACGCTGGCGCAACCATTTCGCCGATCTCGACGCGCAGGCCGAGGCGCTGGCGGACGAACTGCGCCTGGGTGCGGGCGACCTCTATGGCGCGATGACCGAGCGGCTGCGCGTCAAGCACCAGCTTGCCATCCGCATTCTGCCCGCCGACGTCATGCCCGACCATCTAAGGCGGCTCGATCTGCATGCGCGGCAGTTGCAGCTTTCGGAGATGCTCGACCCGGCCTCGCGCACGTTCCAGGCGGCATTTCTCTTGGGTCAGATCGAAGCGCGGGAGGAAATCGAAGCGCTAGTGGGCGGCGCGGGCTTTGCCGAACGGACGGCCGAGCGCTTTTTCCGCCGTCACCTCACCAGCTATTTCGCCGCCGCCCTGATGATGCCCTACGCCCGTTTCCTTCGCGCCTGCGAGGCCAGCGGCTATGACCTGCTCCTGCTGCAGCGGCGCTTTGGGGCCGGGTTTGAGCAGATCGCCCATCGCCTGACCACTCTTCAGCGCGTGGGTGCACGCGGCCTGCCCTTCTTCATGCTGCGTATCGATCGGGCGGGACAGGTTTCGAAGCGCTATGCCGGGGCCTCAGGCGCGCTTCTGGTTGAATCGGATAGCCGCTGTCCCCTCTGGTCCGTCCACGCCGCGTTCGAGCGGCCGGGCGAGGTCCAGAAACAACTGGTCGAGCTGGAGGGTGGAGAGCGCTGGTTCACCCTGTCACGAACCGTACAGGGCCAGGGTTTCGGAGCCGCGGGGAACGCCATGTTCGCCATATCCCTGGGGGTCAGGGCCAATCTCGCGGCGCCTCTGGTCTATGCGCGTGGTCTTGATCTGGATACGGGCGGCGCCACGCCGATTGGGCTGGGCTGCTCTGCCTGCACCCGGCCAGCATGCGCCCAGCGCTCCGCCCCGCCCAGTGGACGCACGTTGAGCTTCAGCGAGCGGGAGCGGGGCTTGACGCCGTTTGAATTTTCGGCGGACTGATCCAGCCCGATCAGCCTCAGGCCAGAAGCAACAGCGCGGCTCCGGACGCGGCGACGCTGGCAAAGAGCGGGAAAGCCGCGCGCCAACCGCGCCTCCCCTGCGCGATGACCAGCGCCAACAGGCCTTTGAAGCCGGTATTGACCAGCACTGGCGCAGACAGGATCAACCCGGCGTCGCGCGCGCTCAACGCTCCCTTGGGCAAACCCGACATGGCGATCACCGCCGCATCGACATCGGCAAGGCC
>CBHCMH010000266.1:0-3654 GCA_965974445.1 uncultured Rhizorhapis sp. | reverse complement strand
ATATCGCATGAACCATCTGCTGTTCGTCTATGAAAAGCCGATCGTCGCCTTCATTGACGGCATCACCATGGGCGGCGGCGTCGGCATATCCCTGCCCTGCCGCTACCGGGTAGCGACGGAACGCACGACCTTCGCCATGCCCGAAACCGGCATCGGCCTGTTCCCGGATGTCGGCGGCGGCTGGTATCTGCCGCGCCTGCCCGGACGGATCGGCGTCTATTTGGCCACGACAGGCGGGCGGATCGATGGCGCTGACTGCAGGGCGATCGGATTGGCGACCCATTATGTATCTTCGGAGGCTCTGGACGCCCTGAAAGCCAGAATCCTGGCCGATCCCAAGGCCCTTGCGGACCTGCTGGGCGCGGTGGATGAAACGCCGCCTCCGTCCCAACTGACGGAACAGCGCGCCCGGATCGACCGCCTTTTCGCTTCTGACCGCTATGAGGACATATTGGCCGCGTTGCAGGCCGATGGTTCGGGATGGGCGGAGAAGCAGCTTTCGGTCCTGGTCGCCAAGTCGCCGCAAACGATCAAGGTCGCACTCCGCCAATTGGCGAAGGGCGCAAAGCTGACCGACTTTGCCGACAATATGCGCATGGAATATCGCCTGGCTTGCCACATCATCCGCCGTCCCGACTTTGTCGAAGGCGTGCGCGCAGTGATCGTGGACAAAGATAATGCGCCTAAATGGGACCCGGCGGCACCCGAAGCTGTTACAGACGAAATTCTCGACTCGCTCTTTGCACCGCTTCCCGCCGGCAAGGAGTGGACTCCACTAGCTGAACTGGAAAGCTGAACCATGGCCTATGAAACCATCCTCGTCGAACAGCGTGGCGCGGTAACGCTCATCACCCTTAACCGTCCGCAGGCATTGAATGCCCTCAATGGCCAGGTGCTCAAGGACCTGATCGGCGTGTTCGCGCAATATGACGCCGATCCCTCGCAGCGCTGCGCCGTCCTGACCGGTAGCGAAAAGGCCTTTGCAGCAGGCGCGGACATCAAGGAAATGGCCGACAAGCCTGCCGCCGATTTCTTTCTGGAGGACTTTTTCTCCGAGTGGACGAGCAAGGTGACGGCCACCCGCAAGCCCTGGATCGCGGCGGTCGCCGGCTTCGCGCTGGGCGGCGGATGCGAGCTCGCCATGATGGCCGATTTCATCATTGCTGCCGACACCGCCAAATTCGGCCAGCCGGAAATCAAGCTGGGCGTTGCGCCGGGCATGGGCGGATCGCAACGCCTGACCCGCGCCGTCGGCAAGGCCAAGGCCATGGAGATGTGCCTGACGGGGCGCATGATGGACGCGGAGGAAGCCGAACGTGCCGGCCTTGTCACCCGCATCGTGCCTGCCACCGATCTGGTCGAAGATGCGCTCAAGACGGCGCAGGTCATTGCCGCGATGCCGCCCATGGCCGCGATGATCAACAAGGAAATGGTGAACCTTGCCTTTGAAACCGGGCTTAATCAGGGGTTGCTCACCGAACGCCGCCTGTTCCAGATTCTGACCGCTACCGAGGACAAGAAGGAAGGCATGACCGCCTTTGTCGAAAAGCGGCCGGGCGTCTGGAAGGGGCGGTAATTCCCCATTGCCGTTCGTGTCGAGCGCAGTCGAGACACCAAAGCGCAAAGCCACCGTCCCTCGACTGCGCTCGGGACGAACGGCAATGAGAAGCAAGAGGACCTGACATGAAAATCGCATTTATCGGCCTGGGCAATATGGGCGGCGGCATGGCCGCGAACCTGGTGAAGGCGGGATACGAAGTCGCGGCCTTTGACCTGTCCGAAGCCGCGCTCGCCCAGGCCGAAGCGGCGGGATGCACCCGCGCCACCTCCACCAGCGCCGCCGTAGCGGGCGCGGACGCGGTTGTGACGATGCTGCCGGCGGGCAAGCATGTCGATGCGGTCTATTCCGGCGAAGTGTTCGGCGCGGCGGCGAAAGACGCTCTCTTCCTCGATTGCTCCACCATCGATGTCGCCACCGCGCGCAAGGTGATTGCGGCCGCGGCGGAAAAGGGCTTCAAGATGGTCGATGCGCCGGTGTCGGGCGGGATCGCGGCTGCCGCGGGCGGCACGCTCACCTTCATGGTCGGCGGCACCGGCAGCGCATTCGAGCGGGCCAAGCCGATCCTTTCGGCCATGGGCAAGGCGGTGATCCATGCCGGCGACGCGGGCAATGGCCAGGCGGCCAAGATCTGCAACAACATGCTGCTTGGCGCGACCATGGTGGCGACCTGCGAAGCCTTTGCCATGGCGCAGAAGCTGGGGCTGGATCCGCAGACCTTTTATGATATCTCCAGCGTCTCGTCCGGTCAGAGCTGGTCGATGACCAGCTATTGCCCGCTGCCCGGCGTCGGTCCCAAAAGCCCCGCCGACAATGGCTATGAAGGCGGCTTTGCGGTCGCGCTGATGCTCAAGGACCTGAAACTGGCGACGCAGGCGGCCCAGACGGTCGATGCCAGCGTTCCCATGGGCAACGCCGCCGAAGCCCTGTATCAAATGCTGGCGTCGGCAGGCGAAGGCGGCCGGGACTTTTCCGCGATTATCGAGATGCTTCGGGGGAAGTGACTGGGAGGTAAGGACGACTGAGGTTGGGTGGTTGCTGCCATTTAAGTGGTCGTCACCCTGAACTTGTTTCAGGGTCTATAAGCTCAGGGATAGAGGCTCTATCGTTCCTCCCTATGGATGCTGAAACAAGTTCAGCATGACGGGTTTTTATGGCAACACCTACGCTTCCCCTAGCAATTCCCCCTAGCCCTCCCGGCCCCCTTGGGTTAGCAGGCGGCGCATGTCCGATCCCACTACCTTGAACCGTCTTTACGGCCGCCGTCAGGGGCACAAGCTCCGCATGGGGCAGGCGCAATTGCTTGAGGAATTGCTGCCGCAGATCGAGGTGCCGGAGGATGGCCCCGTCACCTCCCGGACGCTGTTCGGCGATGACCGGCCGCTGCATTTCGAGATCGGCTTTGGATCAGGCGAGCATCTGGCCTATCGCGCCGACCTGCTGCCCGATCATGGCTTTATCGGCTGCGAGCCGTTCCTGAACGGTGTGGTCGGGGCGCTGCAGCATGTTCGCGACGGTGTGCTGCCCAACATCCGCCTGCATATGGGCAATGCGCTGGACGTACTGGCGCGGGTTCCCGATGGCGCGCTCAGCTTTGTCTATCTGCTGCACCCCGATCCCTGGCCCAAGGCGCGGCATGCCAAGCGCCGGATGATGAACCCCGGTCCGGTCGATATGATCGCGGCAAAGCTGAAGCCCGGCGGCGAATTCCGCTTTGGCACCGATCACCCCGTCTATTGCCGGTGGGCGATGATGATCATGAACCAGCGCCGCGATTTCGACTGGCTGGCGGAAAGCCCGAAGGACTTCCTCACCCGTCCCGGTGGCTGGCCCGAAACCCGCTACGAGGCGAAGGCCCGGCGGTTGGGGCATGAGGTCTGGTATTTCCGCTACCGGCGGAATGGAGCAAGCGCCGCTTCGCGGGTGTAGGCGGCTTACGGCTCGACCTTCACCATCACCACGCCGTGCGGCTCGACCGTTGCGGTGAATGAGCCGGCCGCCGGTTTCAGGTCCTTGTGCGCCCAGAGGTCGCGAACCTTGGCGCGCAGCTTTGCCGGATAGCTGAGCTGTTCCCAGGTCGCCGTGATCTCCACCGG
>CBHCMH010000265.1:0-3656 GCA_965974445.1 uncultured Rhizorhapis sp. | reverse complement strand
TTTGCGCACCTGCGACAGGCGCTTGACGGCGTCGATCATGCTGGGCCCGGCGCAGTGCAGCAGGCGGGGGGCGTAATCGCTGATGACGATCCGGTGCGAGAGGCGGCGGATGACGGGATGGCTGAGCATCCGATCGCTGCGTCCCGCCGCGCCGCCTGCCGTGAACAGCACCCGGGGCGGACGGGCGAGCAGATGTTCAAGCGGGAGTATGTCCCACTGCTTCAATCCATAGGCGCTGCTCATGTTGCGGAAGCCGGTGCGGCGTAGAAGCTCGTCGGCCAGGGTGTTCGCGCCAGGCACCATGCCGCTGCCTTGCCAGATGAGGGCGGGCATCAGCCTGTCGTCACTGGGGGCGGACGCGCGCAGGGCCTTGTCGATGGCGGCATTGAGGCGTGCGCCCCGCTGGGGCATGCCAATGGCCGCCGCGATGTCGCTGATCTGGCTTTTGCTTTGTTCGACGCTTTCGGCGACATCGAGGCGCATCAGGGCAATCTTCTGCCGCTCCAGCGCATGGATAGTGGGAAGGGCGACATGCGGCCCTGCGATCACGAGGTCGGGACGCTTGGCAAGTACCTCCTCCGCCGTGCCCGAGGTGACGGGGAAACGCAGCGCCTGGCGCAGCGGGATCGACGTGGCGCGCGCGTCATGGGAATAATGGCTGATCGCCGCGATCTGCTTCGGATCGGCGACATGCATCAGTACGGCATCGGCGCAGGGGTTGAGCGAAACGATGCGCATGGGCCAGGCAGCGACGGGGGTGGTCATGACGAGCAATGCGACCATCACCTTAACCGTCATTCCGGCGAAAGCCGGAATCTCCCACAGTATGGCACGACCAGGATTTGAGAGACCCCGGCCTTCGCCGGGGTGACGGTAAAAGGAAAAGCGGCCGATCAAAACTCCACCCCCTTTTGCGCCTTGAACCCGGCCTTGTAGGGATGCTTCACCTCGGCGAACTCGGTGACGAGATCGGCGATATCGATGAGTTCCGGCTTCGCCCCGCGCCCGGTGATGCAGATATGCTTTTCGAGTGGACGGGATTTCAGGAAATCCACAATTTCTTCAATGGGTAATGTATCATTCCTCAGAACGATGTTAAGTTCGTCGAGGATGATGAAATCATATTCGGGGTCGAGGATCAATTCCTTCGAACGCTCCCACGCGGCGCGGGCGGCGGCGATGTCGCGGGCGCGATCCTGTGTGTCCCAGGTGAAGCCTTCGCCCATGACGTCAAAGGTCAGCAGGTCCGGATTGGCGGCGAAGAAGTTCTTCTCCCCGGTTTCCCAATTGCCCTTCACATATTGGACGATGCCGACCTTCATGCCCCAGCCAAGCGACCGGATCGCCATGCCGAAGGCGGAAGAGGACTTGCCCTTGCCATTGCCGGTGTGGACGATCATCAGGCCGCGTTCCTCGGTTTTCCGCGCCTGACTTTTGGCGCGGGCGGCCTGCAGCTTTTTCATGCGCTCATTGTGGCGGCTATGGTCTTCCGGTTCGCTCATTGCTTGCTCCATGTGGCCAGCGCTCGTTCCAGCCTTTGCCAGTGCAGTTCATCGCCGGGAAGTCCGAAACGCAGCGCGGTGGCATCTTCCGCGAATGGACGCACGAGGATACCGGCCTCAGCGAGATGCTGGAACAGTCTTGGTGCGCCCTCCGTCCGGGCAAGGCGGAAGAGCGGCGTGCCTCCGGCGATTGCAAGCCCAGCGGAACGAAGGATCGTATCAAGGCGTCCGCTGGCGTCATATAGGCGCGCGCGTTGGGCGGCCTGCCAGTCATGGTCTTCATAGGCGGCGGTGGCGATGCCGATGGCAGGCGCGCTGACCGGCCAGTCGCCGAGCAGCGCGCGGAGCCGGTGGGTCAGCGGGCGATCCGCAAGGACGAATCCCAGACGCAATCCCGCGAGCCCGAAAAATTTGCCGAAGGACCGCAGGACAACGGCCCGCCAACGATTGGGGGCAAGGCTGATGCCGGGGGTCGCGTCGGCGAAGGCCTCATCGACGATCAACTGACCGGGAAGGGCGCGGAGTGCTTCAGGATCAATGGCGCGGCCGTCGGGATTATTCGGGTTGGCGAGGATCAGCAGTTCCGCCTCATCCATCCTGTCATGCGTCACTGGACGGGCATCAGGCCAGGAGGCGCGGTGGCCGGAATAGATGGGGGTGAGATAGTGGGCGTGCTTCGGACCCAGAAGCTGTGAGAGCAGGCGAATGGCGAGGTCGCTGCCGGGAACGGCGACCACTTCATCGGGAATGGGGGCACCGAATGTAGCGGCGGCGGAGGCTTCCAGACGAGCGATCGCTTCGGGTTCGGGAAGGCGGGCCCAGTCGGATCGCGAAGATAATTCAAAAGGATAGGGCCAGGGGCTTATACCCGTTGAGAGGTCGATCCACGGCCCCGGTGCCTGAGGAAAAAGCCGCGCCGCCGCGCCCAGCCGCCCGCCATGGCCGTAAAGCTCGGTTAGGGGAAGGTCTGGGGCGGCGGCGCGGTTCATCGTCAGTAGCTCAGACGTATCCCCGCATAGGCGGCGCGGCCGGGCTGGCCATAGCGGAAGATCGTCTCATAACGCTCATCGAACAGATTCTCGATGCGGCCGTAAAGCTCGATCTTCTCGGTGACGGGCAGGCTGGCGCGGATGTCCAGCAGGACGTAGCTTTCCAGCCGGCGGGTGTTTGACGCATTGTCGAAGCTGTCGCCGACATGGGTGATCGTCGCGCCCGTCTGAAGCCCGAACGGCCAGCGGTAGTCGATCGAGGCGTTGACGCTCTGGCGCGGGCGGCGGGGAAGGTCGAGTCCCGTGTCCTGGTTTTCGCTATCGAGCCACGTGTAATTGGCTGAAACATCGAGTGCCTCGAGGGGCTTCAGCACCATGGAGAGCTCAAGCCCCTTGGCCCGCGCGCGGCGGACATTGTCATAGTAGCCGTCGAAAAAGGGACCGGACGCAAAATCGCACAAGGGCGACGGGTCAGCGGGTTCGCACGTCACGAAATCAATCAGATTGTGCGTATTCCGCTCAAACCATGTCGCGCCGACCTCAATGGCTCCGTCCAGCAGGCGTTGCGTTATGCTCGCGTCCCAGCCCTTGGAGGTTTCGGGTTGAAGGCTTGCATTCCCGAACTCGCTCATGAGCTGATACAGGGATGGGGCCTTGAAGCCCTCGCCATAGCTGGCGCGGAGCGTGGTGGCGCCTTCATTGGGGCTGTAAACAGCATTGGCAGCAAAGGTTGTTTCACCACCGAACGTGTCATGATGGTCGTAGCGGACGCCGCCGGTCGCGGTGAAGCCTGCAATCGGGGTGACGCTCAACTGGCCATAGACGCTCTCCAGCTTCGCCTTGCCGCGGTCCGACGAGAAGGGGGAGGCGGTACGCATGCGGGATCTCTCGCTCTCCGCCCCGAAGGTAGCGTTTATGCCTTCGCTGATGTCGAACAGGCCCTGATATTCGAGCCGCTCATTTTCGCCTTTCGCGTCGAAGGTCAGCTCGGGTGTCGCGTCGGGATCGAAATTGTCGCGTTTCACATGGGTGTAGGCGAAGGCGAAGCGGTTGCGCAGCCGCCCGTCAAAGAGCGCCACGTTAATACCCGAGTAACCGACAAATTCCTTCGTCTTGCCATATTCGCGGGAATCGGCGGGGATGAACACCGCGTCAAAGTCGTTCT
>CBHCMH010000264.1:0-3657 GCA_965974445.1 uncultured Rhizorhapis sp. | reverse complement strand
GGCAAGCAGACGGATTTCTATCGCGCGGTCGAGGCGAAAGAGGACGAGTCCGTCGTCTTCTCCTGGATCGAATGGCCGGACAAGCCGACACGCGACGCGGCAATGGGCCGGATGGAAGAGCTGATGAAGACCGATCCGCGCATGGATCCAGAGAACAATCCGATGCCCTTCGATGGCAAGCGCCTGATCTATGGCGGATTTGAACCCGTCGTGACGCTGGAGAAGTGAGATGGGCAACGCGCATGGCGATTTTATCTGGTACGAACTGCTGACTACGGATGCCGACGCCGCAGAGGCATTTTATCGCGATGTCGTCGGCTGGAATGTCGGGGACAGCGGACAGGAGGGCGTGGACTACCGGATCCTTACGGCTGGCAATGAGGGTGTCGGGGGTCTGATGCAGTTGACGCAGGGCATGACCGATCAAGGCGCACGGCCGGTCTGGCTCGGCTATATCGGTGTGGACAACGTCGATGCCACGGTTGGGGCGATCGTGACTTCGGGTGGCAGCATCCGCATGCCCGCGATGGATATGCCCAATGTCGGACGGATCGCGATGGTGGCCGACCCGCAAGGGGTGCCCTTCTACGTGATGCGCGGCAGCAGTGAAGGCTCCAGCACCGCCTTTTCGCCGACGGCCCCGGGTCATTGCGCATGGAACGAGCTTTCCACCCGCGACGTCCCTCAAGCGCTCGATTTTTACGGCAAGCTTTTCGGGTGGGAGAAGGGCGACGTGATGCCGATGGGCGACATGGGCGATTATCAGCTCCTTGAACATAGGGGGAAAATGATCGGCGCGATGTCACCCTATATCGCCGAAGGCGGAGCGCCCATCTGGACCTATTATTTTCAGGTTCCAGACATTGATCTCGCCGTGGAGAGGTTGAGCGCTGGCGGCGGTCAATTGCTGCATGGTCCGCATCAGGTTCCAGGCGACGACTGGATCATCATCGGCAACGATCCGCAGGGCGCGATGTTCGCGCTGGTCGGCGCACGCCAGGGTGCGCAAGCGGATGCTTGAGCTGTTCGCACACCCATTCTCCTCCTATTGCTGGAAGGCCCTGATCGCGCTTTACGAGAACGGGACGGAATTCAGCTATCGGATGATCGACGCCGACCACGCGGAAAATCTGGAGCGGCTCCAGACATTCTCGCCCCAGGGGAAGTTCCCGCTGCTGGTGGACAATGGTCATGGCGTGTTCGAGGCGTCGATCATCATCGAATATCTGCAGCTCTATCATCCAGGGGCCATATCCCTTGTTCCGCCCGATCCGCGCGCGGCGCTCGGGGTGCGGATGCTCGATCGCTTTTTCGACAATTATGTAATGACGCCGATGCAAAGGATCGTTGCCGATCACATGCGCGCCCCAGAAAAGCGCGATCCGCAAGGCGTGGAGGAGGCAAAGGCCATGCTCGGGCGATCCTATGCATGGCTGGAAGGGCAGCTGGAAGGAAGGGAATTCGCCTGTGGCGACACTTTCAGCCTTGCCGACTGCGCCGCGGCGCCGGCGCTCTTCTATGCCGATTGGGTATGCGAAATTGGTTCTGACCGCCCAGCCTTGCGCGCCTATCGCACAAAATTGCTTGCCCGCTCCCCGGTCAAGCGATGCGTGGACGAAGCACGACCCTACCGCTCCTATTTCCCGCCCGGCGCACCCGACCGGGACTAGCCGACCACATTGTCGCGTGACGGTCTCGACCATCCGGATACTGCCCGTGCCCGACCATCGGGTGTATACTCAGCACAGAGACTCGGGGGGCCTGTGACCCGGTGTCTCCGGCCCTCCGCGTAAAACCTGAAAGGCGCCCTGACGCTCCGGGCTGGCCGTGCGGCTGGGCTGCCAAGTGGAGGCAGCAATGAAATACGAACATGTTGATAAGCTTGGATCAAAAGCCGTTATTTTCCCTTGGGAAACCGGGGGCAAGAAGCTGTCTCGCCGGCAACGGATTGAGAGGTGGGCGACGTTGCTTGAGCAGCATGAGGGTAGACTGGTTCCTTTCGTGGGAACCGAATATCTCTCCTATGAGGCACGCAGGACCTTGCGGGTCGATAATTCGCCACTGGCGCTGGCAGCCGGCGATCCGATTCTGCACAACGACGGCCTGACAAGCGACACGCTGGGTGAAGGGACGGCCTATTTCGGTCTGTCGGAACGAAAAGCGCATCGGCTGCTTTGCGACTGTCATTATTCCGGCACCATGACGGGCCAAAAGGTGGCTTCGCGTTTGCGGGCGGTCACGCAGCCGGGCCTTGGCGAGAGGTTCTGGGCTTGGGCAACCGGACGCGGATAAATTGCTGGACCAGCATGGCGGGTGTACTGGATCGGGACGCTCCCGGCTTTGTTATTCGGGAGCGTCAGGATGGGACTCTCGCCTGCTCTAATGATTTTCGGTTGATGGCCCCTCAAGGCGCATCATGATCCTTGCCGACAACAGCGCGCAGTTGAAGGCCAGGACCATGCCATCGTCGGCAGCACGGCCGCATCCGGACCGCGCAAGGCGGGAAGGGTCTGCAAGCAAAGAGCATATCAGGGCCTCATCATGTTCCTTCCCGAACGGGCAGGTCCGATCGCCTGGCCGGCACAGGCAGGCTTCACCCAAGGCCATGAGGCTATCGAACACGGGAACCAACATCTCACAGCCAAAGGGGGCGAGCGTGGCATGGAGACTGGGCTGAACCGGATGCCCGGCATCGCGCGCCGCCCGCCAGCAGCGCGCCGCCGCCACGATCAGATCGGGTGGCAACGATACTCCTCCGACTGAGACGCTGTCAGTCTTCATTTCGCGGCCATCCTTGTTCCCTATTGCCCGAACAGCCCCAGTAGAGCATAGTTGCGAACGATTCTCAATAATATTCTACAGAGGATGCACATGGTCATTGCCGCATATGGACAAATCCCCCATGGAACGGCCGCACGGCTATGGCATGGTTGGTTCATCTGGAGCATCTGGATCGTGTGAGGCAGGATCAACGGAATGGATGAATTTGGGCGGCGTCCGGCGCGGCGGCGTTGGGTCTGGCTGGCGGCCGGCCTTCTGCTCGTGGCGCTCGGCTTCATCGGAGCACTTGTGCCGCTGATGCCGACGACCATCTTTCTGATCCTGGCCGCCGGCTGTTTCGCGCGTTCGTCGCCGCGTCTTGAGGCGTGGCTGCTCGAACATCCGCGCTTCGGGTCCAGCCTGCGCGCGTGGCGCACCGAAGGGGCTATCGGGCCAAAGGCCAAATTGTCGGCCTGTATCGGCATGACCGCTGGTTTCGCCCTCTTCTGGTGGACCGTGCGCCCCGGCTTGACTGTCGAACTTGCGACGGGAGCCGCGCTTGCTTGCTGCGCTGGCTTCATTCTTTCCCGGCCTGCTCCGGGAAGCGGTCCTGACGCGCCCGATATCGCAGACAGGGGCACCTAGATTAACGGATTATTGAAACCTGGGTGCTAGGTTCACTCTCGGGAGGGTGTCGGCGTTGGCAATCAGGAATACTCGGTATCGCAGTGTTGCGCCCGCATTGATTGAGCAGCGACGCGCTTTTCGTCATCCCGTGATGTTCCGGCGGGCGTCGGTCCGGCGCCATGCTTCGCATGAGCATGAGGCTCAACTCGCCGATCTGTCGATCTATGGCTGCCGCATCACCACCAAGGCCAGCTGCGAGGTCAATGACCG
>CBHCMH010000263.1:0-3658 GCA_965974445.1 uncultured Rhizorhapis sp. | reverse complement strand
GATGACGAAGCTGTAGGCGTCAAAGACCCGGCCATCCTGTCCGCGGTAGTAGGACTTGCGAGTATTGTTATGCACGAATCCGGCTGATCTG
This sequence comes from uncultured Rhizorhapis sp., assembly GCA_965974445.1. Lineage (GTDB taxonomy): Bacteria > Pseudomonadota > Alphaproteobacteria > Sphingomonadales > Sphingomonadaceae > Rhizorhapis. Next base: position 3,567 of record CBHCMH010000263.1, on the reverse strand, counting down.
TACAACTCGATCGCCTTGTTGGTAGCGCGTACCTCAAGATGAATGTGGCGGATATTGTGTGATAGCGCCGTAGAGATATTGTCCAGCAGCAGAGTACGGCCAACGCCCCGGCCCTGCCAGGCAGGGTCTACGGCAATGAGCAGCAATTCGCCTTCATCCAATATGGAGCGCATCAGGCTGAAGGCGATAATCTGTCCGTCGGTAACGGCAACGGTGAGCCAACTTCCCGGAATGTCGAGCATTCCGTCAACCTGCGCGCGGTTCCAGGCTTCGCCGAAAGCCGGGTCGAACGCGCGTTGCATGACCGCCATGACCTGCGTCAGGTCCCGGCGCGAGCCGGCGCGGTAGACAATGGCGGGCTGCGCGGCGTTCATGCCATGGGCCGAGCATCTGCGCCGCGCCCGTAAATCGGGCGTGGCGGAAGCTGGGCCATGTCGGCCGGCAGCTTGCGGAAACTGGCGGCATCGGGATGGAGCGGCACAGCCTCCCCCGTCCCGCGCGCCGTCACAAGGGCCTGCGCTCCCGTGCCGAACACGCGCTGATCCGCCATCAGCAAAGCAAGTTCGGCTATGGGCGTAGAGGTGACGCCGGTCAAAGCCGTAAGGGCGTTATCACCGACAAAGCGTTGCCAGAATAATTCGCCGTGCCCCCCGGTAATGGCGACGGCGATCTCCTCCGGATTTGCCGTGGCGGTCCGTGCCGATGCCGCAATCATCGCAAGCGCGCTGTAGCCGGACAGATCCGCGCCCCAGGCAAAAGCCAACGCACGGGCCGCGGCGATGCCGATCCGTACGCCGGTGAAGCTGCCGGGACCCACGTCAACCGCGATGCGCTCCGCCCGTCCCGCGTCGGGCAGGGCCTCTATCATGGGAAGAAGGCGTTCGGCATGGCCGCGCCCCACAACGACATGGCTGTTGGCGATCAATGTCTCATTCTGGAACAATGCGACCGAGCAGGCCTCCGTCGCCGTATCTATCACCAAGGTCCGCAAGCGCTATTCCCAAAAGTCATTCCGTCCAGTTAATCGATGCGGTTGAATTTGCCAAATTCCGGCCTTGGACCGCGTGGATGCAGGGTCTCTGGATTGCCAAAGCCAAGGGTAGCGATGAAGTTGGACCGGTAGCTGGGTTGACCGGAAAAGAACGCCTCATCGACACGCGCATTGTCGAAGCCCGACATCGGCCCGATCGAAAGGCCCAGCGCGCGGGTGGCCATGATGAGATATGCGCCCTGCAGCGAACTATTGCGCAAGGCGGATAACTGGCGAAGTTCCGGCTTGTTCACAAACCAGCTCCTTGCATCGGCTGCGGGGAACAGTTCCGGTAAATGCTCATGGAACTCCAGGTCCATTCCGATGATGACAGCCACCGGCGCCTGCCGGATCTTGGGCGCATTGTTCCCGCTGGCGCAATCGGCGAGCTTGTCCCTGGCCTCCTGGCTGACGCACCAGACCAGCCGGGCCGGAAGCTGGTTGGCGGATGTGGGCCCCATTTTCATGAGATCCCAGATAGCATGGAGCGTTTCAATCGAAACAGGGATGTCGAGATAGGTGTTGAAGGTCCGCGCCTCGGTGAAAAGCTGGGCGAGAGCGTCCTTCGAAAGAGGTCCATTCACAAGCTGTCCCCTTTATTTAACGCGCAGCCATATTCCCCTTATGCGATCAAGGTCGAATATCACTGCGTTGGATTGTTGAATAAGGGTACAGCAGGCGCTGGATCCTCAGACTGCGCGTACTTCCGTCACTTCGGGCACATAATGCTTCAACAGCTGTTCGATGCCGTTCTTCAGCGTCGCCGTCGATGACGGGCAGCCGGAACAGGCGCCCTGCATGCGAAGATAGACCTTGCCCTTGTCGAACCCGCGATAGATGATGTCGCCGCCGTCATTGGCAACGGCGGGGCGAACGCGGGTTTCTATAAGTTCCTTGATCTGTTCGACAATCTCCGCATCGGCGGGATCGCTCGGAATGTCATCCTCGTCGGCGGGCACCGCGATCTCGCCGGCGCTACCGGCGCGGAACAGCGGCATGTTGGCGGAGAAATGGTCGAGCAGAATGCCGAGTACATCAGGCTTCAAGTCGCTCCAGGCGACGCCGGGTCCCGCCGTCACCGAAATGAAATTGCTGCCGAAAAACACGCCCTGCACGTCGCCAAGCGAGAAGATCGCCTCGGCCAACGGCGAAACTTCCGCTTCCTCCGGCGTTGCAAAGTCGCGTGTGCCCATGTCCATGACCTGACGGCCGGGAAGGAATTTCAGCGTCGCGGGATTGGGCGTGGATTCGGTCTCTATCAGCATGACTGCTATTTGGGGGGATAAGGGCGCGGGATCAAGTGGGGGGAGGCACATGGCTTCCTTGGCGGTCCCCTTTGTCAACGCATCGGCAATTCCCCCAGCGAATCGTCGAGGATGGAAAACAGCACTGAACCCACCGTTTCTCCTTTCATTTTCGGAGCCAGGAACAGGCGGATGGGCACGGCGTCGCGGTCCCGGGTGACGATGTCCGCCCGGCAACAGACAGGGCCTTTTCCATCGAGAACATGGGCGAGATGCAGGCTGCATTTGCGTCTTGATCCCGCATCGAACAGGTCACAAAATTGCGTATTTTCAATCCATTCCTGGCGAAAGCGTAGAAGACGTGTCAGTGAAGGGTGAGCGTCGGCCAGTCTGCCATCGGGTCCAACCTCCCCAACGGCCAGTCCGGTCATCATGGCGAAAAGCTGCTCCTCGGCGGTGCAGCGGGCGCTTAATTCTTCCCTTTCGGCAATCGCGGCGACATCCGTACCGAACAAGGCGGCCCCTGCCGGAAAGGGCGTCACGTCAATCAAATGCTCGGCATCGGCTGTCTTGAGGCCCGTGCGTTCGGCAAGACCGGTGGCAAGAACCTTGCGTGCGGCCTGAATGACCGGTTCGGGGAGCAGATTGTCGAGCGGCTGGCCCACCAGTGATCCGGGGCTCTGCTTGAAAAAGGTGGCCGCGGCATGGTTGGCGCGTGTGACCTGCAGGTTCCGGTCCACCTGAACGAAAAGGCAAGTGATGTTTGCAAGGACGATATCCAGTTGAACGCGCAACCCTTCCCCACGCTCGTCCTGACTGCCCTGACCCATCAGCAACTGGCTATAGTGTTCCAGCGACAGGAGGACCGAGCGGGGGCGGCCGTGGTGGAGGATGGTCACCGGACGTTTGTTGCTTCTGTCCTGCCAGACAGGAAAGTTGCGTACGATTTCCGTTGCGGGGACGGATTGTGCATCTCCTGTTGCCCGATGGCTGTGCGCGTTCGCCATGATCGGTCTCCAAATACCCCGCTCCCTTTGGGTCCCCGGAACTACGCAAAAATAGCGCTCTTTCTCCGCCCTGAATGATGTGTTTGAGCCGTTTTGGCGGCATCGGACGGCGGACATAAAGACAGCCCGATCAAGCAATCGCTTGCAATTGAAAGATTTGTCCGCCATAGGCCCGCTTGCGCAGCATGGGGCGGATCGCCGTCCCGGAGCAATTGGCAGCGTGATCGTCCCCTTCGAAGCAGAAGCGGGACCGGCCAATGACAGCGCGCTTAGCTTTGAGGCTTCC
>CBHCMH010000262.1:0-3674 GCA_965974445.1 uncultured Rhizorhapis sp. | reverse complement strand
CCATGACTTCGCCAGCGCGCTTTCAAAGCCCAGGCCCCGCGCCTGCAGGAAGCTGTGGAAGCCCATGACGCCAAGGCCGACCGAGCGTTCGCGGCTGGCGCTGTACTTGGCGCGGGCCATCTCGTCGGGCGCGCGGTCGATATAGTCCTGCAGCACATTGTCGAGGAAGCGCATGACATCCTCGATAAACTGCTTGTCGCCGTTCCACTGATCCCAGGTTTCCAGGTTCAATGAGGAGAGACAGCAGACAGCCGTGCGGTCGTTGCCCAGATGGTCGCGGCCCGTGGGCAGGGTGATCTCGCTGCACAGGTTGGACGTGGAGACTTTCAGGCCCAGATCGCGGTGATGCTTGGGCATCATCCGGTTCACCTGATCGGAGAAGACGATATAGGGCTCGCCGGTCGCAAGGCGCGTTTCCACCAGCTTCTGGAACAGGCTGCGCGCATCCACCTTGGCGCGGACGGAGCCGTCCTTGGGGGATTTGAGTTCCCATTCGGCGCCGTCGCGCACCGCCTCCATGAAGGCGTCGGTCAGGAGGACGCCGTGGTGCAGGTTCAGCGCCTTGCGGTTGAAGTCGCCGCTGGGCTTGCGGATTTCGAGGAACTCCTCGATCTCCGGATGGCTGACGTCGAGATAGCAGGCGGCCGAGCCCCGGCGCAGGCTGCCCTGGCTGATCGCGAGGGTAAGGCTGTCCATCACGCGGACGAAGGGGATGATGCCTGACGTCTTGCCATTCAGGCCCACGGGCTCCCCAATGCCGCGCACATTGCCCCAATAGGTGCCGATGCCGCCGCCGCGCGACGCCAGCCAGACATTCTCGTTCCAGGTGCCGACAATGCCCTCCAGGCTGTCGTCGACGCTGTTGAGATAGCAGCTGATCGGCAGGCCGCGCCCGGTGCCGCCGTTCGACAGCACGGGCGTTGCGGGCATGAACCAGAGGCGGCTGATATAGTCGTAGATGCGCTGGGCATGGCCCTCATCGTCGGCATAGGCCGACGCCACGCGGACGAACAGGTCCTGGAAGCTTTCGCCGGGCAGCAGATAGCGGTCCTTCAGCGTCTCCTTGCCGAAATCGGTCAGGAGATCGTCGCGGCTGTCATCCTTTTGCACGGCGAACAGCTGCGGCCGGACGGTCCGGCTGTTTTCCTCGACCGCAGCCGACACCATGGCCTCGGCCAGCTTCGCGGTGGCGGCCTTTGCGGCCCTGGCCGGAGCTTCCAGCAAATCGCTTTGATCGGTCATTTCGGCTGCACCTGTTTCCTGCGTATCTCTGAAATCCATGTTCGCCCCCGATGTTCCCGTTCCGTTCGACTCGGCGGCGCATTGGAGGTAAGTCGTCCATCTAGCATTTTCCGCCGGTTTGTTGGACCGCTAATTGCAATCCCGCAGAGACAAAGAGGGTGGAGCGCCGAATTGCTTCGTCACCGCTGAACACAAATTGTTGGGTCATCCCCCTGATCCCTGCACTACAGATAGTGCCACAGATGAGTCACGATTCAAGCGGTAAATCAAAGCTTGATGATTCGTTTCGTCGCCCGCACGATTCGTTTCATCGACGTTCGCCATGCGCCAGCCCGGCCAAGCCAAGCGCTTCCGCCGCTTTTCGGGCGAGCCCGCCGAAACGCGCCCGACAGCCATCGCAATGGAAAAATATTTTTCGTCCTTCGGCGCCAACAGCATTGACTTTCAACGAGTATCGGAAGGTCCACGCGTCGCTGCAACGCCGCAATAAAAGCGGCGCGCGCGCCCTGATCGGCAAATTTCCTGTCAAGGATTCTTGTGCCGCAAAAATCATGCTGCCCGGTGAACATAAGCAGCAATGAATGACCCGGCAGCGGCGTAAATCCGGTCGCGCACCTCAAGGGGCAGCATGTCGCACAGAAACGCCTCGAAGGCCGCGCGGTCACCGCTGCCACACGCAGTCATCAGATCGAGCACCATCATTTCATCATAGCTGAGCCTTGGGCAACAGGGCGCGTTGACATAGACCGGCTCTGGCCAGGCAGCCCCGATCACTTCGATAAAGGCCAGAAACCGCCCGGCGGCCTCCCCTGACCCCAACCGGTCCGCCAGTTCGGGCCGGGGATCGCGCTGCAGCTTCTGGAACACAACCGCGACCCGCGTCGCAATCGCGATGCGGGCCTGCGCGCCCGGAAGGCAGCGTAGATCGGGGGTCTGTGCAATCAGGTCCAGGTCTAGCGGCATGCCATTCTCCTCTGCCTCTCTGGCATTGCAAAAAAGGCGCCGCCGGCCGGAGGAACCAGCAGCGCCAGGATCGCGTGCATCCGGGGGAGGGATGGGGACCGGGACATGCACGCTCTGCTTGACGATCCCGAAGGATCATCTATGGATAGCTATTGCGAGTTATTATCAATAGCAAGCGTTAAATCGTCAAAGGAGGAAGCATGTACGATCTTGTGGACCGGCCAGTCAGTATATTGCCGGAGGGCAGCCGCTTCCTCCTGTGGGCGATGCGCGCCTGGGTCGCCGTGCAAAACAAGGGCGAATGCCCGCCCGCCAAACTGGCCCCTGCCTTCCTCAAAATGTCGGCGATCGAGGCTCTGCCGCATGTCCACATCGCCATGAGCACGCTTGATCAGGCGGCTCTGGGAGCGATCCGCTTTCATTGCCCGCATCGCGGCCAGATCGGCGATGATGAAGCCATATTGCTGCGCCTGTGGAGCGACATGGCGGCGGGCGATGAATGCGCCGCCATAGCCGTCATCGAAATGCTGGTGCAGGCGGACGCGGCAACGGGATATTTCTCCGCCGTCCGCTCGGCGCTGCCCGGACTGGAAGCGGCCGGGTTGAGCCCCGTCATCATGGCCGGTTCCGGGCGAGAGCCCCCGGCCCTGCTCAATGCCCCCCGCTGGTGTGTCAGGCGCGGACAAAGGCCGACCGGGCGATAAAGGCGGTTCCCTACTAGATGAATCATACTATAAAGTTGGCTGTGAAAATCAGTCGTAGAGAAGCCAGAAAAATTGAAAGGCGCGCCGCCATAGTGGACGTGGCGCGTCAGTCTTTCTTCGAAAACGGCTATGCGGCGACCACCATGTCAGAGATTGCGGCGACGATCGGCGGTTCAAAAAGCACCTTATGGTGCTATTTCCCGTCGAAGGAGGATCTCTTCGCCGCCGTGCTCAACGATGTGACGAGCCAGTTCAGGCAGCAATTGAACCAGACGATCGAACTGCATGAAGATTTGCGCACCACGCTCACGCGCCTGTGTCGGCATGTCGTGGAAACGCTGACCCAGCCTCAATTCATCAGCCTTCATCGCCTGATTACCGCCGAAGGCGGGCGTTTTCCGGAAATCGGCCGCATCCTTCATGAAAGCGGCGCCAGCAGTTTGCGGACGATCGTCGCGGCCTATCTGAACCGCTGCATCGAGGATGGCGCGATAAGGCCGTGCGACACAAGGGTCGCCACGGCGAATCTGATTGCCCTTTGCACCTGTGGCGCGCATCAGCGCCTGATCCTCAAAATCATCGACAGGGCTACGCCCGAGGATATTCAGGCCGATACCGAGAATGCCGCAGAGGTGTTCCTGCGGGCTTACGGAACGGATAAGGGCCAAACGGGAGCCGGCTGATATTTTTTACGCCGCATGGCTGATATTGGGTCTTTGCTGCCATAACTCCCCTCCCGCTTGCGGGAGGGGCTGGGGGAGGGCC
>CBHCMH010000261.1:0-3674 GCA_965974445.1 uncultured Rhizorhapis sp. | reverse complement strand
CGTGCTGGATCCGGTCAAGCGGCCGGTCAGCGCGGTCGCCGATCAACGGGACGTTCGCGATGTGGCATGCGTGGAAGTATCGATCGACCGAAGCGCTCCACTCACCCTTCTGTTCGATCCGGAACATGCGCTGGATGACCGGATTGCGATGGAACAATTTATCTCCTGACCCCTTGCCATCGTTCGAATCCCGCTGCTATAGGCGCGCTTCCCCTGTTGCAAGACAGGCGTTCCCCGGTAGCTCAGTGGTAGAGCGTTCGACTGTTAATCGAATGGTCGCTGGTTCGAATCCGGCCCGGGGAGCCAGTTTTCAATTTGGCGATTTTCGCCCTTTTGGCGCGTGTCAGTAGGTTCATTGAGAACCACAGTTTCTGCAATAATATCAAATGGTTGCCGGAATTTTGCTGACAGCTTTCCATGCACCGAAGAGCAGTTCGATAGTTGCAAATTCAGCATCCTCCTTTTCTCAATTGGAGGGCGCTTTGCGAATTCCTGATGAGCGTTATTGAACCGCACCGGGATTGCCGGAGGCCCTAACTCCTGAGAGGAAGGGTCTACGATGAGCAAGACGACGAACAAGTTTGCCCCTGAGGTGCGTGAGCGGGCAGTCCGCCTGGTGCTGGACCATGAAGGCGAGCATCCATCCCGCTGGGCAGCGATCACCTCCATTGCTGCCATGATCGGTTGTTCCGGCCATACGCTGCTGGAGTGGGTGAAGAAGGCCGAGGTGAACAGCGGCAAGCGTGCCGGCGTTCCCCCTGAGTTGGCGGACCGCTTGAAGGCGCTGGAGCGCGAGAACCGCGAGCTTCGCCAGGCCAACGAGATCCTGCGCAAGGCGTCTGCATATTTTGCCCAGGCGGAGCTCGACCGCCCGTTCAAGCGATGACCAGCTTCATTGATGAGCATCGGGGTGAGTATGGGGTCGAGCCGATCTGCCGGGTTCTGCCGATCGCCCCATCCACCTACCATGAGCGCGTGGCACAGCGCCGCGATCCGTCGCGCCTGTCACCACGTGCCCAGCGTGACGAGGCGATGAAGCCCGAGGTTCGGCGCGTGTTCGACGCCAACTTCAAGGTCTATGGCGTGCGCAAGGTGTGGCGGCAGATGCAGCGCGAGGGCTTCGATATTGCCCGTTGCACGGTGGAACGGCTGATGCGCGAGCTGGGCCTGCAAGGGGTGATCCGAGGCAAGCCGGTGAAGACGACGATCAGCGACAAGGCAGCGCCGTGTCCGCTCGATCAGGTCAACCGCCAGTTCCATGCACCAGCGCCGAACATGCTGTGGGTGTCCGACTCCACCTATGTCGCGACCTGGGCGGGGTTCGTCTACGTGGCCTTCGTGATCGACGTCTACGCCCGCTATATCGTGGGCTGGCGGGTGAGCAGGACGGCACATGCCAGCTTTGTGCTGGATGCCTTGGAGCAGGCGATCCATGATCGGCGGCCAGTCCACCGGGGTGGCCTGATCCACCACAGCGACCGCGGCAGCCAATATGTCTCGATCAAGTATACCGAGCGCCTTGCCGAGGCCGGGATCGAGCCGTCGGTCGGCAGTGTTGGCGACAGCTACGACAACGCTTTGGCTGAGACAATCAACGGCCTTTACAAGGCGGAGGTGATCCACCGGCGGGGACCGTGGCGATCCTCTGAAGCCGTTGAATACGCCACGCTCGAATGGGTGGACTGGTTCAACAACCGGCGCTTGCTCGCCCCCATCGGCAACATCCCGCCTGCCGAAGCCGAGGAGCGCTACTACGCTTTGCTGGACGACACACCCATGGCAGCATAATTTAAGCTGAATGGCCTCCGGCAATCCCGGTGCGGTTCATTACGCCGTGTACGGCACTTCGAGCGGAACTAGCGACTACATCATCCCAGGTGCCCCGCGCATCATCTCGGGACAGCTTGAGGTGAAGTTCTAGACGCACGACACCCGATAAATTGGGGGATGGGAGCTTATTCAGTTTGAGGTGCCGGCGTAATTGTTCGTCGTCAGCATCCATGGCACGGATTTGAGGTTGTGGTTTAAGGAGGGTTGGGGCGTCGTCGTAGTGACGAAGGAACAAGATTAAGGCCCAACCCTCCTTGAAAAAATCGCTGGCAAAACCTCGGCCTCGCGTACTCGTGGTGACCATGCCGCCGGTATTTCCCCGATGAAGCTATAGGTCTGTTCAAGTGCATCAATAAAGCCATCGATCATAATCATCAGAATCATTGCCTGCTCGTGGACACCTGATCCCTGTTAACTGTTTACCTGGATTATATGCTTGGATCGCGGTAGTGCAGTTTTGCTTGGCCGAATCCGACTGGGACGCGGCACTCGACGGCGAAGCGGGGCCTGGTTTGGAGAGAGGAGAAATCAATGCGTGTAGCCTTTGAACAAAAGCCAGGGCAGCCGCTGGGTGATCTCAGTTCCCAGTATTTGCCCGAACTGTTGAAAGCGGCAGGGGGGTTCTCCCATGCCACCTATCAGCACTCCCGCCTGCCGCTGCGGCTGTTTGAGGCGGCGCGCATTGCCACGGCGGTGATTAACGGCTGCACCATTTGTATGAGCTGGCGCTCGGCGCGCGATGTCCAGCTGCTGGGTATCGAAGGCAACATCAACAAAGCGGGAGCTGAACCTGACGAAGACTTCTATCAAGCGGTCCTGACGGGCGATCTGTCCGTGCTTGACGCTCGTGAGCGTCTTGCCGTGCGCTTCGCCCAGAAAATGGGCACCGAACCGCGCTCACTCTCCGCCGACGAGGCGTTTTGGGCCGAACTGAAGGCTGTCCTTAGCGACTCAGAGATCGTCGACCTGACCTATTGTTGTGCGGGCTGGATCGGTCTCGGCCGCGCTGCACATGTGCTTGGCATAGATGCGGCCTGTCAAATTCCAAAACTGCACGCGTCGTGAGTTCCGGGACGCGCGCTTGGCCGCCGGCCGGTGTAACCGCGCCGGATTTGCCGGACGCCGTGGGTTAGTCACGCGGCCATACCGATCAGGTCTGCGGCAGCATAATATTGATCTTCGGCTTCGGCAGGCGGGATAATGCCGAGGGCTCCAGCAGCCAAGTGTCCGTCGTCAGAACATTTGGCTCAACTGGCGGCGTAAATTGGCGAAGTGCGGGGCTCGTCAGGGGGTATCCTGAGGTGGTGCCGGAAATTTGGACAGGGTGTTAAGCTAATCCCGACCTGACGAATGGGACGGGAATGAAGACGACGAGAAAGCGGGTATTCGGCTGAGTTCAAGGCGAAGGTGGCGCTGGAAGCGATCCGTGGGGGGCAGATCAAGTTGCCAGTTCAGGTTCGGGAAGACCAAAGTACCCGGGGCGGAATGCAAAAACGCCGCCATCCTGCGGCGAAGGGGGGTCGCCCATAGTGATCCGGGATGTCGTGATGTACAGCGTGCCCAGGTCATCGCCGCCGAAGGTCATCTTGGTCGGACTGACGACCGGTAGGTCGATTTCCAGGTCGAGATCGCCATTGGGCAGATAGCGCCGCAGGCGTCCCGAAAATACAAGCGCCAACCAGTAACCGCCTTCCGAATCTACTGTTGCGCCATCGATGAACCCATCCTCGCCCGCGACCTGGCAAAACGGGCGCCGATCGCTGATCGCGCCGGTGGCTGGATCCACGGACCAAGCCGATACAATGCCGGTCGGAGCGTCGGAATGATAGAGGATCCGGCCGTCC
>CBHCMH010000260.1:0-3682 GCA_965974445.1 uncultured Rhizorhapis sp. | reverse complement strand
GGCGACAATCATGCATTCGCGTCCCCGAACCCGGCCAATTCCCGCAATGACGCCCGCGCCGGGAGGGGAACTGCCATACATGCCGTTGGCGGCAAGCTGCCCGATCTCAAGGAAAGGCGAACCTGCGTCGATCAGCCTGTGGACCCGGTCGCGAGGCAGCAGCTTGCCGCGCGCCACATGGCGATCCCGGTGCTGGATGGAACCGCCAAGCGCGGCCTCCGCGACCTTGGCGCGCAATTCCGTGGCCAGCGCCCGATTATGCGCGGCGTTGGCGGCAAAAGCATCGGCGGCCGGATCGATGAGTGTCGAGAGCGTCGTCATGCGCCGATCAACTCGCGGCCGATCAGCATGCGGCGGATTTCGCTGGTCCCCGCTCCAATGTCCAGCAGCTTGGCGTCGCGCATGTAGCGTTCGACCGGCCAATCCTTTGTATAGCCAGCGCCGCCGAGCGCCTGCACCGCTTCCAGTGCGACCCGAATGGCATTTTCGCTGGCGAGCAGGATGGCTCCTGCGGCATCGAAACGCGTTGTCTTCCCAGCGTCGCAGGCGCGAGCGACCGCATAGACATAGGCCCGCGCGGAATTGAGGGCGACATACATATCGGCAATCTTGGCCTGCATCAGCTGAAACGCGCCGATGGGTTTCCCGAACTGCCTGCGTTCACGCACATAGGGAAGCACTACGTCGAGGCACGCCTGCATGATGCCCAGCTGGATGCCCGACAAAACGGTGCGTTCATAATCGAGACCGGACATGAGGACGCCGACACCCCCGTTGAGCGGGCCCATGACATTCTCCTCAGGGACCTCGCAATCTTCAAAGACCAGTTCGGCGGTCGGCGAACCGCGCATGCCCATTTTGTCGATCTTCTGTCCGATCGAAAAGCCCTTGAAGCCCTTTTCAATAAGGAAAGTTGTGATGCCGCCGCTCCCCTCTCCGGTTTTGGCGTAGACGACCAACGTGTCGGCATAGGGGGCGTTGGTGATCCAGAATTTGGTCCCGTTCAGAATGTAGCGGCTGCCCTTCTTTTCAGCCTTCAGCTTCATGCCAACGACATCGGAACCCGCTCCCGCCTCCGACATGGCAAGGGAGCCGACATGCTCGCCGGAAATGAGCTTTGGCAGATAGCGCGCCTTTTGCTCGGGGCTCGCCCAGCGGCTGATCTGATTGACGCAGAGATTGGAGTGCGCGCCATAGGAAAGCCCGATGGAGGCCGATGCCCGCGCCACTTCTTCCTGCGCCACGACATGCTCGAGATAACCGAGCCCCAGACCGCCATCCTTCTGAGGGACGGTGATGCCGTGAAGGCCAAGTTCGCCCATGGCGGGCCACAGTTCGCGCGGGAACCAATCCTCGGCATCGATCCGGGCCGCCAGCGGAGCGATCCGGTCGGCAGCAAAGCGCGCGGTCGCATCGCGGATCATATCGGCATTGTCACCCAAAGCAAATTCAAGACCGGTCATTAAGCCTCTCCTCCGCCTTCTCTTGTACACAAGCATATACATCGTGAAAAATTGAAATAACATCAAGGACTGTATAGATAGTATCTATGATCGACCGCTACCTTCTCCGATATTTCCTTGCCGTTGTGGACCAGGGGACGTTTTCGCGCGCCGCCACGCATTGCCACGTCTCCCAGCCTACCCTGTCCGTCGGCATCGCGAAACTTGAGCGCCTTTTGGGCACCGCGCTGTTCTTTCGTTCCAACCAGCGCGTTCAACTGACCGAAGCCGGATCACGCTTTCTGGTCCATGCGCGCCGGATCGAAAGCGAATTCAATCTGGCGCAGACGGCCATGAGCGCGGAGGCGAGCATGCCGATGCTGCGGGTAGGAATGCTCCACAGCATTCCAGGCGCGCTGCTGGCCTCGGCCGTTGCCGCAATTCCAGCAGCTGATCGGGGGCCAAGGCTGGAAATTATTCCGGGCAGCGAACGCGAACTTGTCGGCCATCTGGCGAGGGGCAGGATCGATGTCGCCATTTCGCTGCTCGGCCGGGGCGGGGACCGCTTTCTCGAGCAGCCTGTGTGGGAAGAGGGCTATAAACTTGCCATGTCGCTCCATCACCCGCTTGCCCAGAACGATCAGATCGCTGCCGAGGATCTGGCGGACAATGTGATGATCGTGCGCCGCCATTGCGAGGCGCTGGCCGAGACCAGCCGGCATTTTACGGACAGAGGGGTGAGGCCCCATTTCGCGCTCAGGACCACGAACGACGAACGTGTGCTGCAAATGGTCGCGGCTGGATTGGGGATTACGGTCATGCCGGATAGTTATTCCCATCCCGGCGTGGCGGGGCCGCGGCTGAGCGGATTTCTGGCCCGGCGGACAATCGGGTTTTTGTACGGTCATCAGGCAGAGCATCTGCAGGCGGAGCCCTCACCGGTGCTGCGCGCTTTTGCAGAGCATCTGGCTGCGCGCCCGTAGCGCCACCGGACCGAACGCTTTTCTCTTTCACCAGAGCCAGGCTTTGCCTAAAGAAAGAATTGCCCCTGACCCCGAAGCTTGCCAAAAATGGGGCAAGCGCCCATAGGGCGGGCCGGTATTTTTCTTTTGCAGGAGTGCATGACGTGGCGGCGAACTGGACGCCTGATAGCTGGCGGAGCCATGAAGGGCTGCAAATGCCCGAATATAGGAACGCAGAGGCGCTGGCCGCTGCGGAAGCGCAGCTTGGCAGCTATCCTCCCCTCGTCTTTGCCGGCGAGGCGCGCAGCCTGAAGGCCGAACTGGCCGAGGTCGCGGGGGGCAAGTCCTTCCTGCTGCAGGGCGGCGATTGCGCCGAATCCTTTGCCGAGTTCCACCCGAACAATATTCGCGACACGTTCCGCGTCATCCTGCAGATGGCGGTGGTGCTGACCTATGCCAGCAAGCTGCCGATCGTGAAAGTCGGCCGGATGGCCGGGCAGTTCGCCAAGCCGCGATCGGCCGCGACAGAGGAAGTCGGCGGCGTTTCCCTGCCCAGCTATCGCGGCGACATCATCAACGACATCGCCTTTGACGAGGCGGGCCGCGAGCCCGATCCACAGCGCATGGTGCGCGCCTACAACCAGGCGGCGGCCACGCTGAATCTGCTACGCGCCTTTTCGACGGGCGGCTATGCCAACCTGCATCAGGTGCATGCCTGGACGCTGGATTTCATGGGACGCAGCCCCTGGGCCAAGAAGTTCGGCGAGATGGCCGACCGGATCGGCGACGCGCTCGACTTCATGGAGGCCTGCGGCATCAATCCGGACACCGTGCCGCAGTTGAAGGCGACGAGTTTCTACACCAGCCATGAGGCGCTGCTGCTTCCCTATGAGCAGGCGCTGACCCGGCAGGATTCGCTGACGGGCGACTGGTACGACACCAGCGCGCACATGCTCTGGATCGGCGACCGTACGCGCTTTGAAGGTTCGGCGCATGTCGAATATCTGCGCGGCATCGGCAATCCGATTGGCATGAAGTGTGGGCCGAGCCTGGAGCCTGACGCGCTGCTGCGGATGCTCGACACGCTCAACCCCGCCCGCGAGCCGGGGCGCATGACGCTCATCACCCGTTATGGGCATGACAAGATCGAAGCGGGCCTGCCCAAGCTGGTCCGCGCGGTCCTGCGCGAAGGCCATCCGGTCATCTGGTCCTGCGATCCGATGCACGGCAATGTCGTGAAAGCCGCCAATGGCTACAAGACTCGTCCCTTCGAGCGCA
>CBHCMH010000259.1:0-3705 GCA_965974445.1 uncultured Rhizorhapis sp. | reverse complement strand
CAAACATTATTTTCGGGAACTGAAGTTCAAGGACGAAGCCCGCTTCCGGCTCCGCGCCAAGATGATGGCGCACCTGATGAGCGAGGCCGAGAAAGGCAATGTCGGCGCGATCAAGGAATATCTGCGGCGGCTTGATGAGCATGAGCTTGGGCCGATGCCGCACCGCCAGGCGCGCCCGAAGGCCGAGCCAAGGCTGGGCAAAAAGGTCCAGGCGGCGGCCGATGCGCAGACCGCGCATGAGGAAACGAGTTGGCGCGGGCTGCTGCAGTAGGATGGGATTTTTCCTGTCCTGACTGGGAAGCGCGGTTGAGGGCAGGCGAATCCCTGATCCCCAAATTGCCACTCGACGTGGAAGAGGCGGCCCGCGCGGTCAAGGTGTTCAACCGGCTGCGCCTGCCCGATGTCATCGGCAACCCGTCGATGGAAGAGGCGGCGGGCGAGTGGTTTCGCGACATCGTCGCGGCGGTGTTCGGGTCGGTCGGCGCGGACGGCGTCCGGCATGTGCGCGAAGTTCTGCCGCTGGTGCCGAAGAAGAATTCGAAGACGACCGGCGGCGCGGCGATCATGATGACGGCGCTGATCCTGAACAAGGATCCTCGCGCTGAATTTTTGCTTGTCGGCCCGACGCAGGAGATTGCCGATCTGGCCTTTCAGCAGGCCGCCGGCATGATCGAGGCGGACCCGGAAGGCTATTTGCAGAAGCGATTCAAGGTGCAGGAGCATCTGAAAACCATCCGCGATCTGCTCAACAAGTCGACGCTGAAGATCAAGACTTTCGACATGAAGGTCATGACCGGGGCGAAGCCGAAGGGCGTGCTGCTGGATGAGCTGCACATCATGTCGAGCTATAGCTATGCAAGCCGGGTGATAGGTCAGATCCGCGGCGGTTTGATGGTCAGGCAGGACAGTTTCCTGATCATGATCACGACGCAGAGCGATGAGCCACCGTCCGGGTGCTTCAAGGCGGAACTGATGCTGGCGCGCGGTATCCGTGACGGGCGGGTGAAAGGTCCGGCCGCGTCGCTGCTGCCGGTGCTGTATGAGTTTCCGGAAGCCATGCAGACGGCCAAGGACAGGGTCTGGGAGGATCCGGCGAACTGGCCGATGGTGCTGCCCAATCTGGGGCTGTCGATCGACATCGACCGGCTTGAAACGGATTACGCCCAGGCCAGGGAAAAGGGCGAAGAAGAGGTACGGCGCTGGGCGTCCCAGCACCTGAATGTCGAGATCGGCCTTGGCCTGCATGCCGCGCGTTGGCGCGGGGCGGATTATTGGGAGGGCGCGGCGGACACGTCGCTGACCCTGGATGCACTGATCGACCGGTGCGACGTGGCAGGGGCCGGGGTCGACGGCGGCGGTCTGGACGATCTGTTCGGGCTGTGCGTCGCTGGCCGATGCCGGGTGACGCGGGACTGGATTTACTGGTTTCGGGCATGGTGCCAGCGCGATGTGCTGGAGCTGCGCAAGGATATTGCCGAAAAGCTGCGGGACTTTGCCGATCAGGGTGACCTGATCCTGTGCGAGGATCCCGACGATGACATCAATGGGGCCACGGCGATCATTGTCCGCCTGGCCGAGGCGGGGCTGTTGCCGGAGAAGGCGGCGATCGGCGTCGACCCGCAGGGGATCGCCGCGCTGGTCGAGGCACTGGATGCGGCCGGGATAGCCAATGACCAGATTGCGGCGATAGGTCAGGGTTACCGGCTTTCGTCGGCAGTCTGGGGCATGGAACGGAAACTGAAGGACGGTTCGATCTGGCATAGCGGATCGCCGATGATGGCCTGGTGCGTCGGGAACGCGAAGGCCGAGCAGAGAGGGAATGCCGTGCTGATCACGAAAGAGACGGCCGGCAAGGCCAAGATCGATCCGCTGATCGCCGGGTTCAACGCGACCAAGCTGCTGGAGCGCAATCCGGTGGCGGACGTGAAGCCTGAGCCATTCATCATCGGTCTTGGCTGATGGCATTCTGGGATAGGTGGATCGGGCGGAAGGCGTCGGCCACGTCGAGCCTGGATATCTTGCGCGAGCTGATCGGCGGATATCAATCGAAGGCGGGCGTGCCGGTCAATTGGCGCACCGCGCTGGAGACATCGACGGTACTGGCCTGCACCCGCGTGATATCGGAAGGTATCGCTCAGGTTCCGTTCAAACTGTTCCGGCAGCAGGGACGCATGCGGAATTCGGCAACGGATCACCCGGTCTATCAGCTGCTGTACCGGCGGCCGAACGACTGGCAGACCAGTTTCGAGTTTCGCGAGATGCTGTCCATGCATCTGGTGCTGACGAACAATGCCTTCGTCTTCATCAATCGCGGCATCGGCGAGACGCCGATGGAGCTCCTACCTTTCGAGCCAGGATGGGTGGCGGTCAAGCGTGACACGTTCGGCGCGCCGCCGACCTATCGCGTGACGCCGCCAAGCGGTGGGTCCTTCGACGTACCGCATGAGAATATGTGGCACCTGCGCGGGCCGTCATGGAATGGATGGATGGGTCTGGACGGCGTCAAACTGGCGCGTGAAGCGATCGGCCTTGCCAAGGCTGCGGAGGAATTTGGAAGCGCTTTCTTCGCCAACGGTGCCAGGCCTGGCGGTCTGCTTACGACCGAACAGGCGTTGGACATAGAGGCGACTGGGCGGCTCAAAAAGGCCTGGGAAGAGGCGCATCAGGGCAGCGGTCGCGCGATGAAGATGGCGCTGCTCGGTGGCGGCCTTAAATATGTACCGTTGTCGCAGACTCCTGAAGAAGCGCAGTTCATTGAAACGCGGCGGATGCAGGTGGAGGAGGTTTGCCGGACGATGCGGGTCATGCCGATCATGGTCGGGTTTTCCGACAAGACGGCCACCTATGCGTCGGCGGAGCAGATGTTCCTGGCGCATGTCATCCATACGCTGATGCCCTGGTATGAGCGTATTGAGCAGTCGGCCGAAACCAACCTGCTATTGGAGCAGGAGCGACAGGACGGCTATTATGCCAAGCTGATGCCGCAGGGCCTGATGCGCGGCGCGCACAAGGACCGGTCCGAATATTATAAGAACATGACCCTGATTGGCGCCATGACCCAGAATGAGGTCAGAGAACTGGAGGACATGAATCCCTCCGACGATCCGGAAGCCGACAAGCTCCGAGTCCAGATGAACACCGCCCCAACGGGCTCCACTGCCGCCAGCGGCGAAGATCCGAAGTAAGGAAACGCAATGGAACGCTCAGCCTTCGGGCTGTCCGAGGTCAAATTCTCGGACGGCGGAAAAGCCATGTCCTTTGCGGGCTATGGCGCTGTGTTCGGCAACGTCGATTCCTATGGCGACGTCATCGAAAAAGGCGCGTTCAAGGATACCCTGCGCGATGCGCGCAAATCAGGCATGTGGCCGGCGATGCTTTCCCAACATGGTGGTTGGGGCCTCACGAGTCAGGACATGATGCCGATCGGCATCTGGACCAGCATGGAAGAGGACGACACCGGCCTGAAGATCGAAGGCCAGCTGGCCGATACTGAGCGCGGACGGGAAGCTTATGCGCTGCTCAAGATGGAGCGCCCCGCCCTCAATGGCCTGTCGATCGGCTATATCGCCAAGCAGTGGGAGGCTGGTACCAAGCCCGATGAGCCCCGCCGGAAATTGAAAAAGGTCGAGTTGCTGGAAGTGTCGATTGTCACCTTTCCGGCAAATCCCAAAGCCCGCGTCGGCAATGTCAAGGCTGCCGACGACA
>CBHCMH010000258.1:0-3706 GCA_965974445.1 uncultured Rhizorhapis sp. | reverse complement strand
AAAGAAGGTCCGCGACATTCCGGGTGATCTGCCCCGCTTCCGGCGGCCTGCAGGTGGTTTTCGCTACACCTTTATCAATGGTGTGCTCGCGCAGGAAAATGGGGAACTGACGGGCGCGCTGCCAGCCCGCTTCCTCGACGCCAGTGATCGCGTCGCCGCTTGATCGCGATGGAGGGCCTATGCGCAGGAACGCGCGCCGCCCGGCAAGGCTGGCCCTTTGTATCGGGGCACGGCCCATCTCGAACTCGACTGCATCGCCCATTAATCACGGCTGCCCTGCGAGGTTGCCGGGCCATCCCTTTCGTGGTCCAGACTATGATAGTCTTTCGGCCACTCGGCGCGGCAATTTAACTTGAATGGCATTGACCGGTCAGTCTAAAAAGAATGCAAGCGATACTAGTCGCCTTAACAACGGGGAGGATCAAGCATGAAAAGGCAAATCACGTGGCTTATAACCACTGCCACGGCTGCAATGATAGCCGCGCCTGCGTTCGGTCAGGAAACATCCACCGCTACGCCTGAAAATAATCTCGAAGACATTATTGTTACCGCACGCCGCGTGTCGGAAAGCAGCCAGAAGGTTCCGGTCGCCGTCACCACGCTGACCGCATCGGCCCTGAGCCAGCGCAACATCGCGGCGGCCACCGATCTGCAGTATAATGTGCCGAACCTTCAGATCAAACCGGCCACGACCATGTCCTCGACGATCGAGTTCGTGCTGCGCGGCCAGCGCCAGGTGCTGTTCACCGACGAGAACGTGGTCACCTATGTCAACGAAGTGCCGCAGGGCACCCGTGGCCTCCTTCTCTACGATCTGGAGAATGTGCAGACGCTCAAGGGGCCGCAGGGCACGTTGTTCGGCAAGAATTCAATGGGCGGCGCGATGGTGTTCGTCACCAGGACGCCGACCTATGATGCGGGCGGCGAGCTCAAGGTGGATTTCGGCAATTACGGCCTGGTCCGCAGCTTTGGCGCGGTCAACATCCCGCTGATGGAGGACGTCGCCGCCCTGCGGCTGGCCGGCCAGATCGAACGTCGCGACGGCTTCTACAAGAATAAGCTGCCGGGCCAGAAGGATCTCGACAACAAGGATAATTCCAGCTTCCGCGCCACGCTGCTGCTCGAACCGGGCAGCCGGTTCAAGAATGTGCTGACCTTCGACTATACGCGCCGCAAGGAACTGCCGCTGCCCGCGATCATCGAAGCGTCGCCGCTCAACGCCAGCGGCTTTGCCGGATCGCTCTCGCTCGCCACGCAGGACGCGGTCCGCCGCCAGAGCCTGCTGGGCGGTGGCACCGCCAGCGTCAGCGCCGATGGCACTCTGCTTATGCGCAATGGCAATCCCTATGTCGTCCAGGCCGTTACCGGCCTCGACCAGACGGTTCCAGGGGTTCCTTCGGCAGTCACCGGCGTTGGCTCGCGGGTCAAGGCATATGGCTTCTCGAACGTCTCGACCTTTGAACTGTCCGATGCCTTCTCGCTCAAGAATGTGCTGGGCTACCGCTATGATTTCGGCAACGACCATGCCGAACCGGATGGTGTTGCCGGCATGCCGGTCGACGTCGGACCGGCACTCACCTGCATCTTCACCGGCAATGCGCCAGGCTGCGCGAGCGCCCCCGAGCTGATCGGCACGTTCAGCAACAACAACGTCAACTTCCTTGAAAGGCGCAAAACCTTTTCCGAGGAGTTCCAGTTGGTCGGCAATCTGCCCAACTTCAACTTCATCACCGGCCTGTTCTACAGCCACCAGAAATTCCTATACGCGTCCAATTCGTCCTTCGCATTTTCGAATGCACCCTTCGGTGTGGGTCCGGTCTCGCTTTATGACAATCCGACCACTGTGGCCGTGGAAGGCGGACGCATGGCAATCGCGTTCACGAAGACCACATCCTATGCGGCGTTCGCCCAGGGAACCTATGATTTCAGCGGCGTCGGCCTGGAAGGCCTGCGGCTGACCGCCGGTGTGCGCTACACCATCGACAAGCGCGATTATTTCAGCGAGAATTTCTTCACCGACAGCCCGGCACAAATTCAGCGTTGGGGCACCGGCCGCCCGGCCAGCAACTGCAACGAGCTGAACGGTACCTTGGGCGGCGTCACCGGCGTCAACAACGGGATCGAATGCTCGATCTCGGGCAAGCGGACCTACAAGGCGCCGACCTGGACCGCCTCGTTGGAATATCAGGCGACGCCCGACACGCTGATCTACTTGGCGAACCGCCGCGGCTTCAAAGCCGGCAGTCAGAACCCGACCACCCGCTCGCTCGAATTCGCCTTCTCCGGATCGGAAAAGATCACCGACTTCGAGCTTGGCCTGAAACATCAGGGCCTGCTCGGCTCGATGCCCTACCGCTTCAACGTCGCGGGCTTCATCGGCAAGTATAAGGACATTCAGACCCAGGATATCCTGACCTTCTACGTCGATTCGGTGAACGGTCCGGCTACCCCGGGCACCTATACCGACCTGATCGTGGTCAACGTCGGTCAGGCCACGATCAAGGGCGTCGAGGTGGAGGCGCAGATCAAGCCGGTTCCCGCGCTGACCCTTGACCTGGGCTATTCTTACCAGGTGGGCCGCTACGGCAAGGGCTCGATCATCCCGCTGCCCAGCGATCCTACGGACTTCGTCTGGAACGGCAACCCGATTGACTTCTCGAAGGGCTCCAACCTGGCCGGCACGCCGTTCGCGGGCGTACCGCGCACGACGCTGACGGCGGCGTTCAGCTATGATGCCGACTTCATTCCCGAGAGCTTCGCCAAGACGGTGTTCAACATGAATCTGGCCTATCGCAGCGCGACCCCGGGCTCGACGCCGCAGGGCATCTACAAGACGCCGGCCTACACCATCATCGGCGGCCGCCTGTCGTTCAACGACTTCCTAGGCACACAGATGTCGCTCGCCCTGTGGGCCCAGAATATCGGCGACAAGACCTACAAGATCTATTGCGGCGACAATCTCTACAGCATCGCTTACGCGGCGTGCCGCTTTGGCGAACCGCGCACTTACGGTGCTTCAATCGGCGTCAAATTCTGATCTGTTTGCCGGCGCGATGGCTTGCCGTCGCGCCGGATACTCCATGGGCCGGGTAGTGGCCGTCTTTCCGGAGGAGTCTGGTCAGGTCAGCACCGACGCGGCGGTTGTCGAGCAGCTTGGTGTGGAGTCCGATATGTATCGGCGATTGGCTGACCGTGCACGGCGAGCCCAAGATGACCATCGTTCTCCTCGATCGCTTGACCCATCATTGCGAAAATCATCGAGACCGGCAATGACAGCTGGCCGGACGTCTGGCGGGCCGCCTTTACCTTTGCCGGGGCGCTCAACTGGCCCGCGCACCGGCGCGCCGCCCCGGCGGCAAGAGTCAGGCCAGAGCGATTGCCCGCGACATGGTTGAACCGCTGGTTTCCGGGATCGCCCGCGCCAGCGCATCAAAGGAATATTGAATGATTTTCGAGACGATCCTCTACGAAGTGGCTGTCAATGTCGCGACGATCACGCTGAACCGGCCCGACCGGCTCAATGCCTTCAATCGCCAGATGATGGCCGAATTGATTGCAGCACTTGATTTAAGCGATGCCGACGACAACGTCCGCTGCGTCATTTTCACGGGGGCGGGCCGCGCATTCTGCGCCGGCGCCGATCTGGGTGCGGGTTCGGGGGCGTTCAGCTCGACCGAGAGTTCCGGTTCGGCCCCGCCGTTGCGAC
>CBHCMH010000257.1:0-3710 GCA_965974445.1 uncultured Rhizorhapis sp. | reverse complement strand
GACCAGGCCGGCTATCCGCAGCCGGTACCCCGCGAATTTCTCCCTCGCCAGCGCGCCATATTGGGGCGTTCCGGGATTGCGCGTGCCGTTGGACCGGAAATAGGGCGAGAGGTCGTTGGGCGAAAATTCCCGCGCTAGCGCTTGCCGGTCGGTAAGTGCCCGCTGTGCCCAGCGATGCATATTCTCGGCGGAAAACAGGGCGTCGCGAAAGCTTTCATTGCGGGCCAGCCGGTCGCAGCCGGTCAGCAGCCCGCCCGCGAGCCCGGCGACAAGGGTGCGGCGGGTAAGCAGCATGCTCATGCCTCTGCCTCCCGTTCGGGCGGTATGCGGTATTTCCCCGTGATCATGGACCGGACTTCTTTGATCGGCCCCGCCAGCACGACCATCAGGATGTGAACCATTAAAAAGGCAACGAGTAACCCGGCGGCGATAAAATGTACCGAGCGCGCGGACTGGCGGCCTCCGAACAGATCGATAAGCCACGGCCAGGCCGCGTTCATGCCGGGGGACATCGAAAGCCCGGTGAAGATCAGCAGCGGCAGCAGGACGAAGATGACGCCCACATAGCTGAGCTTCTGCAGGATATTATAGCGCAACGCCGCATCGCCGGTGGGAAAGCGCAGGCGGGCATGATCCATTATATCGCGCCAGAGGCGGCGGGGCCGGACATCATCCTGGCCGATGGCAAGATCACGGCCGACATGCTGGTTGAAAAGGCTCCAGAGCATATAGAGGAACAGCGCGAAGGCGAAGATCAGCGCCACGGCCAGATGCCAGCGCCGCGACATCGCCAGACTATAATGGCCGGGTATCGTCGCCCAGCCCGGAAAACGTTCCAGCACCAGCCAGGCATGATCGAAATTCGCGCCATATTGCCCCCAATAAAGGCGCGGGTGCGCATTGAAGATGCCCAGCCCGCTCATCAGCAGAATGACGACGCAGACGGCGTTCGTCCAATGCCAGAGGCGCGTGGACAGCCGATGGCGCTTCACCAGCCTGCCGTCATTCGGATCAAGGGCCATGGGGGTCTCCTTGCCGCTGTTGTTACGCTTCGGAGCGCCGCTGTCAAAGGGTCGGGGAAGGGAATCAGGCGATGGATCGAACTGTTATTCGCATATTTCGTCATCCCCGCGAAAGCGGGGACCCATCCCGCAACAGCTTCTGACTTCGAACCAGAGGATAGTTGGGTTCCCGCTTTCGCGGGAATGACGAGTTGAAGAACCATCGCTTTCCACCCATTCTTCTCCCTCAACAATCGCGCGCCAACTCATGCAGAAAGCCCGGGACGCATGCGCCCCGGGCAGTTGTTCCTGAATGCCAGTTCAGGAAGGCGTCAGTCGAAAAAGTCGTAGATCACATCGACCACATAGCCGTCGCGCATGTCCACCAGCAGCGCGTCGTCGTAATAGCGGATCCAGCGCAGTGAGCCGTAGGCCGGCGGCAGGCGATAATACCAGGGATCGTCGATCCAGTAGCTGCTGCTGTACAGCGGCGCGCCGAGGAAAATGCCTATCGAGAAGCGGCTATAGCCATAGTCCCAGCCTCGCGGCGCATAATAGCGCGGCAGCCGGTAGATGTGGCGATGGGTCTGGCGATATCTGCGCCAGTCATACCGGTGGTCGTCGCGCCAGCGATTGTCCCAGCGCCGCTGGTCATGCCACCGATTCTGCACCCGCCTGTCGTCGCGGCGATCATTGCGCCAGTCCCTGCGGTCGTCCCGGCGGTCATCGCGCCAGTCTCTGCGGTCGTCTCGCCGATCATCTCGCCAGTCCCTGCGGTCATCCCTGCGATCATCCCGCCGCGCTTCGCGCCAGTCGCCCCGGTTCTCGCGACGATCCTCGACCCTGTCGCGCCGGTCGTCCCGGCGTTCCTCACGGACGATCCGCCGTTCGGGAAGGCTGGTGCGGAGGGCCGGGCGGTTTTCGCGGCGTTCCGGTCGGGCTTCCTGCCGGTTTTCGCGGCGCTCCTGTCGAACCTCCCGCCGGTCGAAACGGCGCTCCTGCCTTTGTTCGCTGCGTTCCGCCCGGTGTTCCTGCCGTGCTTCGCGCATTTGCACCCGGCTGTTTTGCCGTTGCTCCATGCGTTCATTATTCCGCTGTTGGGCCATGGCTGGCGCAATCGGCGTAAAGGCCGTGGCGGCCATCAGCGCCGCCAGCACAAATTTCTTCATTGCAGTTCCTCCAGGGCCCCGCTGGCCCATCGTGCGTACCGGGCTACGCCCCGCGCAATGACCCTTTCCTGAATTGGCCAGTCAGCAAATTGCAAGAATTCGCCCTGCGACGCCTTTCAATCGGGCGACGAAAGCGCTGGGACCGCCTGGGCCGCGTCTTGCGGCGTGATGCCGGGCGGGGGAGCGGCGGCGACTCGTTCCTCCCGCCGCATGATCCGGCCCGCGCGTTTCACCGCCTCGCGAATGCGGGGATAGGTGCCGCAACGGCAAAGATTGGTGATCTCCGCCTCTATATCGGCATCGGTCGGGTTGGGGTTCTTCTTCAGCAGGACCGCAGCCGCCATGATCATGCCGGGCTGGCAAAAACCGCATTGCGGAACATTTTCCTTGGCCCAGGCCTGCTGCACGGGATGGCTGCGATCGGAGGACAAAGCCTCGATCGTGGTGACGAAACGGCCTTCGGTGTCGGCGATGCTGATCTGGCAGCTCCGAATCGCCTCGCCGTCGATTTCCACCGTGCACGCGCCGCAATCGCCCGTGCCGCAGCCATATTTGGTCCCAGTGAGGTTCGACGCGTCGCGCAACGCCCAGAGCAGCGGCGTTTCAGGGTCCATGCGGTAGTGGACGGGGCGGTCGTTGACGGTGAACTTGGTCATGCGCTCCAACTCTTGTATTTTCGACACTATCGCGCCAAAAAACCGGGCTGTCGAGATCGCGGCTGACCGCTTTGGGGTTGAACTGAGCCGACTCTGCTGATAGGGCGCGCGGCATACGGCGCAGGCAGTGACTGCGACGAACCCTGTTTATTTGCTTTCGGTATTGCCGTTGGCGGCGCTTTTGAGCGGCTGGCGGACGATATTGTTCGATTGGAGACTGACTGGCTTATGCAAATTATCGTTCGTGACAATAACGTCGACCAGGCGCTGCGGGCGCTCAAGAAGAAGCTGCAGCGTGAGGGCGTGTATCGCGAAATGAAATTGCGCCGCCATTATGAAAAGCCGTCGGAAAAGCGCGCCCGGGAAAAGGCTGCGGCTGTCCGTCGCGCACGGAAGCTGGAACGCAAGCGGGCGGAACGCGACGGCGTCCGGTAAGGCGCTTCCTTCCTTCTTCCCTCCAATATTCAAGGGCGTTCCGGCATGTCGGAAATAACCGCTGTTCCCCTTCGTCCGATCGCCAAGGGGTCGCTCGTCAAACTGTGGCTGGGCGTTGCCGCCGCTGCGCTTGCGGGCGCTGGGCTTGCTTATGCCGGGACGCAGGGCGTCATCGGCAAGTCGCCAGCGGGTTTCCTCGCCGCCAATGCCGATGAAGAGGGCGTCGTCACGACTGAGAGCGGCCTGCAGTACAAGGTGCTGGAGGCAGGAGAGGGCGACAAGCCCACTACCGACGATGTGGCGCTGATCAACTATACCGGCATGCTGATCGACGGCAAAATCTTCGATCAGAATGAAAAGGCGCCACTGCCCGTCGATGGGGTCGTTCCCGGCTTTTCCGAAGGTTTGCAGCTGATGCAGAAGGGCGGCAAATACCGCCTCTGGATCCC
>CBHCMH010000256.1:0-3737 GCA_965974445.1 uncultured Rhizorhapis sp. | reverse complement strand
TTGGCACGAACCCGTTGGAATAAAAGGGATCGCGCTTGAACTGGTAAGCGCCGTGCCCCGCGAACATCAGATTTTGTTCGGTGTCGCCGCCATGGGCGATGTCCTGCAACGTCTTTTGAATGCAGAAGCTGCGCGGATCGGCGAGACGGCCGGTGCTGTTCGTCTCGCTGTCCATCCAGCTTGAAAAAGCGCACTGGCTGAGGCAGCCCATGCAGTCGGCCTGATCCTTGCGGATGATGGCCCGTTCCTCGTCGGTGACAAAGACCAGGGTGTTGTCCGGCGTCTTGAGCGCGCTGGTATAGCCAAGGCCGTACCATTCCCGCGCGCGCATCAGGTCGCCGCGCGTCACCCAGAAATTCTTGCCCTTAACGCCTACATCAAGCTGATGCTGGTGGTCGCCCGCCGCTTCGCCCGAGAAGGCGATCTGCCGTTCCGAACGCGCCTCCAGATGACGCAAAAAGGGATTGCGGACCGCCGAGGAATAGAAACCGGTGGGAGAGAAACGGTGGAGGAGGATATCGCCTTCGTCCAGCGTCATCAGCCGGTCTTTCCAGCCCTGCGGGATCGGGCTTTCCTGCGTCAGCAGCGGACGCGTGCCGAACTGGAAGGCAATGCTGCCAAGCTCGGGATTGTCGATCCAGTCGTTCCAGTCGCGCAGATACCAGACGCCGCCCGCCATCACGATCGGCACCTCGTCGCTGATCCCGCCCTCCCGCATCGTGGCGCGCAGGTCACGGACACGGGGATAGGGGTCTTGTGGCTGCAATGGGTCTTCGGCGTTGGAAAGGCCGTTATGGCCGCCTGCCAGCCAGGGATCTTCATAGACCACGGCCGCCAGCCATTCCGATGCCTTGCTGTAGGCGCGTTTCCAGAGCGCGCGGAAAGCACGGGCCGAGCTGATGATGGGGAGGTAGTTCACCTCATAGGAGGCGGCGATTTCGCTCAGTTTGTAAGGCATGCCCGCGCCGCAGGTGACGCCAGCGACCATGCCACGGGTTCTTTCCAGCACGCCATGCAGCACGCGCTGCGCCCCGCCCATTTCCCATAGGACGTTGATGTTGATCGCGCCCTTGCCGCCCGCCAGCTCGAACGCGCGCTTCACCTGGTCCACCGCGCCGTCGATGGCGTATTGCACCAGTTCCTCGTGCCGTTCCCGCCGCGTGCTGGACCGATAGACCTGGGGAATGATCTTGCCGGTGGGGTCATAGCTGTCGGCGTTGACGGCGGACACGGTGCCGATGCCGCCCGCAGCCGCCCAGGCGCCCGAACTCATGTGATTGGAAACGGCGACGCCCTTTCCACCCTCTACCAGCGGCCATACTTCGCGGCCGCCGTAAATGATGGGCTTCAACCCCTTGAACACTCGATGCTCCCCAACATTATCCGATCGCCCCAAGGGCAATATGCCGCCCTATAGCAATTTTTCGGTCCATATGCGTAAAATTCTGCAGCGCCCTACAGCAATGCGGACGGTCTGCCTAGGGCCTCTCCATATAGCCTCGCATAGGCGTCAATCATCGCCGTTTCGGCAAAGGACTGTTCGGCCTTGATTCGGTTCGCGGCCGCGATGGTTGATCGGAGCGCGGCATCGCCCGCCAATAGGCTCAACGCGGCTGCAAAGGCGGCCTCGTCATTGGCCGGGACGACGAACGGCCGGTTCTCCCGCGCCACCATGGCGGCGACATCGCCCACGTCGGTCGCCACCGCAGCCAATCCTGCCGCCATCGCCTCGACCAGCGAAATCGGGAATTGCTCACTGTCCGAGGAAAGGGCGAACAGGTCGAAAAGCCCCAGAAAGGTAGAAGGTTCCGCCATGAAGCCGGGCATGCAGAGGTCGTCAAGCCCGCAACGCTCCGCTTCCGCCAGAATGGCCTGGCGCTCCGGCCCCTCGCCGATGATGACGAGCTGCAGCCTGTCCCGGTGCGCCGCGACCGCGCGCACAAGCCTTGGCAGATTCTTGACCGCGCGGAGGCCCGCCAGCGTCCCCACCAGCAGCTTGCCGGGCGTGCGGACCAGCCCCGGAATGGCGTCGGGCCTTGGTGGCTCCCGATAGCGCGCGACATCAATGCCGTTGGTGATCAGCCGGACCTTCTTCCGCGCCTGACGCCATGACCCATGGGCGATCGACTCCAGCGTCGCCGACGGCACCACCAGCGCATGCGCGCGGGCAAGCGCGATCCGGCGAAAAAGATTGCGGCTGGGCTTCAGCCCATCGGCTTCATCGCTGTTAAAGCCGTCCTCATGGTGAATGAGCGGCGGCAGGCGTATGATCGGCGCGAACAGCCGGTGTGCCATCACCCCGTCCATCGCGCCCCAATTATAGCTCAGCACCAGATCGAAGCCCTGCATATAGCGCGCGAGCGAGCGGTAGCGGCGAAGCGACGGTGGCCCGGTCAAGGCAGGCGCATCCATTGGGAAGCGCGCACCGACGCCCGGCGCAATTGCCTCACGCGCGCCAAGCTGGCCGGGCACGCCGCTCAGGATGCTGTGGAGGGCCTTGTCCCCCCACATGTTCATCAGCCGGACCGCCCTTGCCTCCTTGCCGCCGAGCGAGAAACTGCTGTGCAGGTGCAGAATGCGGGGCGGCGGCGCCATGCCTGGTCAGGCGTCCTGAAAGGTGCGCTGGAGCAGGCGATCCATGGCCTCCACAGCCACGGGTTCATCCAGTAGGGGAGCATGACCCACGCCGGGAACGGTCACCAGCTCCGCATGGTTCAGACGAGCCGCCATCTGACGGGCGGTAGCAGCGCTCAAAAGGTCCGATCGTTCCCCCCGGAGCAACAGCACCGGCACGTCCTTCAGCGCGTCCAATGCGGGCCAGAGATCGACCCCCGCCTCCCCGCCCGGCATCCGCAGCGGTTCAGCGATGCGCATGTCATAATCCAGCACAATCCGTCCGCCGCTGGTCAGCCGGTACAGGCGCTTGGCCATGCCCAGCCAGTCCTCCAGCCGATAGCCCGGATAGACCTCGGCATTGTTCTCGGCCAGCGCCCGCGCCGTATGCACCCAGGTCGGATAGCTGCCGCCCGTGCCGACATAGCCCTTGATCCGGTCCAGTCCGGCCTGCTCGATCACTGGCCCGATATCGTTGAGCAGCGCCGCCGCCACCCGGCCGGGGCGCGTTGCCGCCAACAGCATGGTCAATATCCCGCCGAGCGAGGTGCCAAAGGCGACAAAGCGCGTGATCGCCAGATCGGCCAGCAAACGCTCAATGTCCTGCACATAGGTGAGCGGCACATAGGTCATGGGGTCTTTAGCATAGGCGCTTTCGGCCCGCCCGCGCATTTCCGGGCAGATCAGCCGCCACTTGCCGGCCAGCCGGTTCGCCACCGGCTCGAAGTCGCGAGCATTGCGGGTCAGGCCGTGCAAACAGAGAATCGGCGGCCGCTCCGACGGCCCGCCATAGTCGCGATAATGTAGCCGCAGGCCGTCATTCGACCACCAATATCCGTCTTTATAGTCGACCAAGCTTGAACCTTTCCCAGATCATCCCCCATATCGCCTTATGACGATCCCGCCGCAACCCGCGAAATATCATCCTGAATCCGCGATCCTTTCGCTTGGCGAGAAGATCGGCGATCCCGTTCAGGCAGCCGACTTTCCCCAGACCATCCTGCGTTTCCGCAATGACCGCTGGGCAGAGGCGGTCGGCCTTGGCGGACTGAGCGACGACGCGTGGACGCAGCATTTCGGACGGTTCCGACAGCTGGAGGGCAGCCTGCAGCAGCCGCTGGCCC
>CBHCMH010000255.1:0-3740 GCA_965974445.1 uncultured Rhizorhapis sp. | reverse complement strand
TCAACCGCATGCGCGGCAATTTCGATTTCCTGTTGGGCCAGCTCCTGCGAGCAGGCCGGCAGGCGTCGGGTTTGCATCCCGACGATCCCGGCCCGCCAGCGCCGGAACTCTGACGAACATTTGCGCCGGAACTTGCGGTGCTCCCGCTTGTGCAGGAGCACCTGTACCTGAGTTAAAGCGGCAGCCCCATGAAGCGCATGCCGTTTTCATACATCACCTTGCGCGTGTCCTCCGCGCTCAGCCCCTTGCAGGCCTCGTCGGCAAAGACGCGCGGCTGTTCCACGCCCTCGGCGTGGGGATAGTCCGACCCCATCATGATCCAGTCGACACTGCCGACCTGATCGATGATCGCCCGCAGATCGTCTTCCGGATAGGCGACGACGCCGACATGTTGCGCGAAAATGCGGCTCGGCCGGTCCTTCAGCTGCCCGCCCGGCCAATAGCCGTTCTTGGCGATGCCACGGCACTTGTCCATTTTCGACAGCATGGCGGGCACCCATTCGGCCCCGTTTTCCGCCGACAGCAGCTTCACATTGGGGAAGCGTTCGAAGAAGTTCCAGAAGATGAAGCTCGACAGGGTCTCGATCACCGGCCGTTCCGAATAGCCGTGCATCCACACGAACGCAGTCTGCTTGATGCGCGACTGCTGCACCGGCTCGCCCCAGACGGCCATATGGTCCTTCATGTAGATCGCTTCGGAAACATGGAAGACCACCCGCAGGCCGGCTTCGTTGACGATCGACCAGAAGGGATCGTGATCGGGATGCGCCGGCGCCTTGCCATTATAGGGGCCCATCGGCATCAGGATCAGCTTCGCGCCGCGCTCGACGCACCATTTCACCTGCTCGCACGCCTTGCCGACATCGGCCAGCGTCACGATGGGCGCTGTAAAGATGCGGTCATTATAGTTGAACCGCCACTGGTCATACATCCAGTGGTTGTAAGCGTTCAGCACCTCATAGGCGGCGACCGGTTCATCAAGGAAGCTGATCGCCGTGATCATGTTGCCGACGAACAGGATGCTGGAGCGCACGTCCCAGCCATCGAGCTTTGCCACGCGGGCGGCTGGTTCCATCATGTCGGCCGTCTTGGCGACATGCATGTCGATCTCGGCCTTGCCCTCTTTCATCGCGCGCAGCCATTCGTGCAGCTTGCCCGGCGCGGGGACGCGGCCATCCTCGAACAGGTGATCGGCGCTGATCTCTACCTTGCGCGGGCCGACATACATGGCGAAGTCGCCATCCGCGCCCGTCTTGAAACTGATGCCCCAATCCTTCTTCGTCTTTTCAGACAGATAGGCGCTCCACGCGTCGTCGGTTTCCCAGAAATGGGTGTCCGCATCGAAGATCGGCCCGGTGTAGAGCGGTGTCGTTTCCACCGGCTTGGCCTGCGCCTGACTCGCCATGATGTTCCTTCCTGCATGTCACTGATCAGCGCCATCGCGCCGAGAATTTCGAATGATGAACTTGCATCCGAAATATCAGAGCCGAGGGCCTGTGCCATCCCGGGGAGGAGTGCTTCGGTCCAGTCATCGCCCATCTGATGCATCGTCCAAGCCAGGAAATCCGGGCTCTCGCGCAGGCGGAAGGGCAGCGGCGGACAGGCCGCTGCATATGTGATGAAGCTGTGCTGGTTCTCAGCCTTGGGGATCGAACAGGACGTGAAGGCTGTGCGGCACCCGCATCATCGACCCCCGGATCATAGGCGCTGGCGCATCGGGATCGAGCCGCAGATTGTGAAGCCGGTCGCAAATGGCGTTGAGCGCCCGCTCCATCTCCACACGCGCCAGATGCTGGCCAACACAGATATGCGGCCCGCGCGCGAAAGCGAAATGCGGCCGCTTGGGCCGGTGCATGTCGAACCTGTCCGGATCGGCATAAAGCGCCGGATCACGATTGGCCGCGCCGGCGACGACGTCGATCAAGGAACCCGCGGGCACGTCCACGCCATCGATCACCATGCAGCGCTTCGCCATACGAAGCTGCACCGCGACCGGCCCGTCCCAGCGCAGCGCCTCCTCGATCGCAAGCGGAATGAGCGAACGGTCGGCGCGGACGGCCTCAAAGCGCTCCGGCTCCGTCAGCAATGCGGTCAGGAGCACGCTGGTTCCCCGGTAGGTGGTGTCGCCTGCCGCGTTCATAAGCTGGCGCAGGAAGGAGATCAGCACATCCTCCGGCAGATACTCGCCCTCCACCTCGGTCGTCGCCAGCAGGCTGATGAGGTCATCGCCCGGGTCCGCCCGCCGCGCCTCGACCAATTGCCGGAAATAGTCCCCGAGCTTGCGCCCCGCTTCCCTGGCCTTGTCCTCATGGACATAATCGGTCTGCCCGATGGCGAGCCGCTGAAACACGCGGACGTCGCTTTCGGGCAAGGCGAGCTGCCCATAGATCACCTCAAAGGGATAGCGCAGGGTGAACTGGCTGATCAGGTCCGCCCGGCCATTGGGCAGAAACTGGTCCATCAATTCCGTCACCACCGGATCGACAATGCTGTCGCCCCATTTGCGCACATGTTGCGGCAGGAAGATGCGCTGGAAGATCCGGCGATAGCGGCCATGCTCGGGATTATCCATGGTGCTGATCGACCGCCCGAAGGTGACGCCCAGATTGAAGGCATAGGCGGCGTTGGAGAAGGATTCCTCGTCGGTCAGCGCCCTGGTGATCGCCTCCGTCCCAACCAGCGTGAAGAATTTGCGGTCGGGCATCAGGGCATCGGGAAGGCCCATCAAGCCGCGATAGCTGCCCTGATGGATCGCTCCTTCCGAACGCAGTTTGGCGATGATGGGATAGGGATCTTCATGGTCGCCGAAGTTCACGGCATCGGCGGCAAAGGGGTCGTAATCGGGATCGTCGAAGTCCTGGATTTTGGGCAGGGTCAGAGTCATTTGGTTTGTCCTTCGGGTGGAGCCGGGCTGAAGGCCTTGTAGAGCAGCTGCGAAAGCGCGTGCGTGACTTCCCGTTCATCGGGTTCGCCATCGGGGAAGAACCAGTCCTGAAACAGGATGGCGGACGCGAGCATGCCGAAACCGAACCGGACCGACAGGTCCGGCGAGATGTCAGCCTCCAGCCCTTCGCGCTGATATTGCAGGCGCACCCGCTCCGCCGCGCGGGCGAAGTAATTGTCGAGGCCATGCATGGGGCCGCCATTGCGATCCGGCCCGGCTGATTTTGCCAGGGCGAGCAGCAAATCCGAATTTTTCTTCAGGAACGGATAGACCGACTGAATGAATTCCTCATTGCCGCCCAGCCTGTCGGGCATGGAGTTCACGTCCCGGTGCGAATCGAGGAAGTCGCCGATCAGCTTGTCGAACGGCGCGACGATAATCTCCTCGAACAGCGTGGCCTTGCTGCCGAAATAACGGAAGATCAGCACTTCGCTCGCCCCGGCCCGGTCGGCGATTTCGCGCGTGGTCGCGCCGGCAAAGCCGCGTTCGGCGAAAACCGCGCGGGCGGCAGCAGCGATCAGCGCCCGCACTTCATTGCCGCTGCGCCGCGCGCGCACCGGCCTCTTCCCCGTCGCCACGTCAGGCTCGGCGATGTTGGCTTTGGCCCCGCTCATCCTCTTTCCCAATCAAACATATCGTGCATGTGAACTGTCCCAGCGCCGCTCCGCTGACGGCCCCGCATTATGATAATTCTAGCCTGACAGATCAAATTAGTATAGTGATTACTACACAACATGCCGGACGCAAATCCGGCCCTGTGCCGCCGTGCATATCTTCCGAGGATCAGCCTTGTTGA
>CBHCMH010000254.1:0-3765 GCA_965974445.1 uncultured Rhizorhapis sp. | reverse complement strand
TCAATCCTCGACCGCATCACCCTCGCCGACCGGATCAAGATGGAGCCGCTCTTCGACAAGGAAGAGGCGGCAGAATAGCGCAAGCGGCACAAAAAAAGAGCCCGCACAGCGGGCTCTTTTTTGAAGTGGTGGAGCCTAGCGGGATCGAACCGCTGACCTCCTGCATGCCATGCAGGCGCTCTCCCAGCTGAGCTAAGGCCCCGATATCGGCGCGCCAGTCTGGTATCCGGCGGCGAGGCGCATGCCTTTAGGTCAGCATGCGCCCCTTTTGCAAGTGGCTAATCGGCCAACAGCAAATATTTTAATGATCGTCGCCGTCATCGTCGTCGGCGGCCGCGACGCCCAGGTCGTCATCGCCGCCCAGATCGACGTCATTGTCCGGCGAATCGGCGTCGTCATCGACATCGATGTCCAGATCGTCATCGCCGACGAGATCGGCATCGACGCCCTCAACCACCGCAACCTTTTTCGGCGCTTCTTCATAGGGAAGCGGTTGCTTGGACTTGAGGACCGGTTCCGGCATCCACGTATTTCCGCACTCGATGCAGTTTACCGGATTATCGGCGCCCAGATCGTAGAAGCGCGTCGCGCATTTCGGGCAGGTCCGTTTCGTGCCCCATTCAGGCTTCACCATGTGCCGCCTCTGTCCTTTTTCAAATCTAGCCAAGAAAGCGCGCCATGACCCCTGCCATGCCGCGAAGTGACGCGCGCCTTGCCATAGCATTGCCGCGCTGTCAAAAGCCGGGTCGCTTTTTTCATCAGCGCAGCGCGCACATGCCCAAGAGAAGTCCGGTCGTTGTCCATGCAATCCCCCGCCCAACCGAAAACATTCACAAAGGCCACGCCGCTCCGCGGCACCATCATGGTGCCCGGCGACAAGAGCATTTCGCACCGTTCGCTGATGCTTTCGGCCCTGGCGGTGGGCGAAAGCCGGGTCGAGGGCCTGCTCGAGGGCGAGGATGTACTGGCGACCGCCGCCGCCCTGCGCGCAATGGGCGCGGACATCCTTTGCGGCGATGACGGTGTATGGCGCATCCACGGCGTCGGTGTCGGCGGGCTGATGCAGCCGCAAACGGCGCTCGACATGGGCAATAGCGGCACATCGACCCGCCTGCTGATGGGCCTGCTGGCAAGTCACGCATTGACGGCGACCTTCATCGGCGACGCATCGCTCAGCAAGCGGCCGATGGGCCGGGTGATCGAGCCGCTTTCGGCCATGGGAGCAGAGTTCACGGCTAGTCCGGGGGGACGGCTGCCCCTCACCTTGCGCGGCATATGTCCCGCAATCCCCATCGAATACCACCTGCCGGTGGCCTCTGCCCAGGTGAAGTCGGCGATCCTGCTGGCGGGCCTCAACACCCCCGGCATCACCCGCGTCATCGAGCCGGTGCCGACGCGCGACCATAGCGAGCGGATGCTGGCGGGCTTTGGCGCGAACCTGACGGTGGAAGTTGAGAACGATGGCACTCGAATCATCTCCATCGAGGGCGAAGCGGAACTGAAGCCGCAGGACATTGTGGTCCCCGGCGATCCTTCCTCCGCCGCCTTTCCGATGGTTGCGGCGCTGCTTGTACCTGGATCGCGGATAGTGATCGAGAATGTCGGCCTCAATGCGACGCGGGCGGGCCTTATCGAACTGCTGCGCGATATGGGCGGCAGCATAGAGGTGACCAATGCCCGGGAAACGGGCGGCGAGCCGGTGGGCGACCTGATCGTCACAGCCTCCGCCGCGCTGAACGGCGTCGAACCCGATCCGGCGCGCGTGCCGAGCATGGTGGACGAATTCCCCATCGCCTTCATCGCCGCGGCCATGGCAAAGGGGCGCAGCATTTTCCGGGGGCTGGAGGAATTGCGGGTGAAGGAGTCCGACCGCATTTCCGCCATGGCGGAAGGCCTTCGGACGATCGGCGTTGCGGTCGAGGAACTGGAGGACGGGATTATCATCGAAGGGCGCGGCGGCGACCCATTGCCCGGCGGCGGGCCGATCGCGACGATGCTCGACCACCGCATCGCCATGAGTTTTGCCGTTGCCGGGCTGGTGTCGGAAAATGGGGTGACCGTGGACGACATGCGGCCGGTGGCGACGAGCTTTCCGAGGTTCGTTGACCTGCTGCGCGGGCTGGGAGCGGATTGATGAGCGACATTCTGTCACCGCTGGCCGCCGACATTGTCGGCCTGATCGGCAGCGCGTTGCTCGTCGCCGCCTATGCCTACAGCAACATCGCCAAGCAAATGGATCTCGTGCTGTTCAACCTGATGAACCTCGCAGGGGCAGTCCTGCTGTGCCTGTCCCTGATGGTGCATTTCAATCTTGCGTCGATGCTTTTGGAATTTGTCTGGATGACGATTGCGATATTCGGCCTCGCCAAGGCGCTGCTGGCGCGGAGGCGGGCGATATGATCATCGCCGTCGATGGACCCGCCGCATCGGGCAAGGGCACAATTGGCCGGGCGCTCGCCGAGCATTATCGGCTGCCGCATCTCGACACCGGCCTGCTCTATCGCGCCGTCGGCCTGTCAGTGCTGCGCGCCGGAGGGGATCCGGATAGCGAGGCCGATGCCCTCTCCGCCTGCGATTTCGACGATGCCCTGCTGGCAGACCCCGAATTGCGCAGCGAGTCCACTGGAGCGATGGCGTCGCGCGTGTCTATTCACCCGGCCGTGCGCAAAGCACTGGTGCAGCGGCAGCGGGATTTTGCCAATCAGCCGAGCGGCGCGGTGCTTGACGGGCGCGACATCGGCACCGTCATTGCGCCCGACGCGGACGTGAAGCTGTACGTCACAGCCAGCGCGGAAACGCGGGCCGGCCGGCGGATGCGAGAGCTTCAGGCGCGGAGGCTTCCGGCTGATCTGGACGCACTGGTCGCTGACATCCGCGCCCGCGACGAACGCGACATGAACCGCCCCGTTGCGCCCCTCAAAAGGGCCGAAGGCGCGGCCTTGCTTGATACGAGCGATCTTAGTATAGAGGCAGCCGTCCAGCAGGCGATCGCGCTTGTGGACGCACTGGTGGAAGGTCAGCGGGCAAACTGACCGGCTATGCGGCGCTAGACTGGCTGGGGAACCGGCCGACGTCTATGCGCCCTTTTCGCTTATTCGGCCATGTCGTCCATATAGTCGCGCTTTTCCGCGGGATGTGGCGTGTGCATCCGGTACGCCCCACGGTTTGGCCAAAGACCGCCGGAGACAACCGGCTGGCCAGCAACGACGTGTAAGGACTGATAATTTATGGCCTCTACGGCATTCCCGTCACGCGACGATTTCGCGGCAATGTTGAACGAATCACTCGGTGGCGAAGACGGCGGCTTTGAAGGCCGCGTGGTCAAGGGCACTGTTACCGGCATCGAAAATGACATGGCCGTCATCGATGTGGGCCTGAAGAGCGAAGGCCGCGTGGCATTGCGCGAGTTCGCCGCTCCCGGCCAGAAGGCCACTCTCCAGATCGGTGATGAAGTCGAGGTCTTTGTCGATCGCGTCGAGAACGCCAATGGCGAAGCCATGCTGTCGCGCGACCGCGCCCGCCGCGAAGCGGCATGGGACAAGCTGGAAGCCGAGTTCACTGAAAGCGCCCGCGTCGAAGGCGTGATCTTCGGCCGCGTCAAGGGTGGCTTCACCGTCGACCTGGACGGCGCCGTTGCGTTCTTGCCCGGCAGCCAGGTGGACATCCGCCCTGTGCGCGACGTTCAGCCGCTGATGGATATTCCGCAGCCCTTCCAGATCCTGAAGATGGATCGCCGCCGCGGCAACATCGTCGTGTCGCGCCGCG
>CBHCMH010000253.1:0-3768 GCA_965974445.1 uncultured Rhizorhapis sp. | reverse complement strand
GAACGTCCAGGATCAGGCAGCTCCGTGACCCTGTTCGAGAGCGCAGCCATCCTTCTTTATCTCGCCGAGCAGAGCGGCCAGTTCCTCGGTAACACGCCGACAGATCGATATGCCGTCATCCAGTGGCTCACCTGGCAAGTGGCCGGGCTCGGTCCGATGGCGGGGCAGAACGGCCACTTCCTGTTGTACGCAGCCGAGCGGATACCATACGCGATCGAGCGTTACGGTAAGGAAGTCCATAGGCTCTATACCGTGCTTGATGCCCAATTGGCCCGCACCGGCGCCTATGTTGCTGGAGATGCTTATTCCGTTGCCGATATGGCTTGCTTCCCATGGATCATGACGCACAAGGCGCAAGGGCTGAATCTGGATGATTTTCCGGCACTGAAGACCTGGTTCGCCGACATTCGAAGCCGACCGGCGGTGCAAAGAGGGATAGCAGCAGGTGGCGGCGTCCCGGCGATGCGCGCCACTTCCCCAACTCGCGGTTCGTCGTCCCATACTGAGTGGAGAGAAGCATGAAAATCGAGATGTTCTTCGATTGCTCCAGCCCATGGAGCTACCTTGCGTTTGAACGGATCCAGCCCCTTGCGGATAGCTTCGAATTGCCGATCGAATGGCACCCGGTCCTGGCCGGCGGCATATTCAATGCGGTGAACCCCGGGATCGAATGGAACAAGTCCAGGGACAAGATCCCGCCCCGCAAGATCGATTATCATTTCAAGGTCATGCAGGATTGGGCCGACATCACCAGTATCGAAATCAAGTTCCCACCAAAGGGCCATCCGGTCAACAGCGTCAAGGCCATGCGAGCCTGCCTTGTTCTGCAGCCCTTGGACAAGATGATACCGTTCGCCAGGGCGTGCTTTCAGGCATATTTCGCCAAGGAACTGCCGTTGTCGGAAGACGCCGTGCTGCTCGACATCTGCCGCGCGACCGGCGTCGATGGCGAGTGGCTACTGGAGCGCATCACCCAGCAAGATGCCAAGGACGCGCTTCGGGCCAAGGTTGACGAAGCCATTGCGCGCGGCGCCTTCGGCGTACCGACCATCTACCTCAATGGTACCGATATGTATTTCGGAGTCGATTCCCTCCCGCTGGTCGCCGCCCGCCTCGAACGATGGCGTACTGAGACAAGCTGACGGCAACGCAGATCCGTCCACATGCAGTGCGGTCGCAAAAAGATAACACGCGTTTTGAGGAGAGAATTCTTGTCACAGGACATCGTCAGGCTCGCTGACGCCGCTCCGCGTTCCACAACAAGCCCGGCCTCATACGCACATGCCTGGTACACGGTGCTGGTCCTCAGCCTGCTGTACGCAGTGTCGTGGATCGACCGCAACATCCTCGTCCTCCTAGCCGAGCCAGTCTCGCAGTCGCTAGGTCTCGATGATCGGCAGATGGCTCTGCTATTGGGGCTGGGCTTCGCGCTCCTGTATGCCGTTGGCGGTCTTATCCTGGGTCACTTCGTCGATACGCGCAATCGCCGGGTCGTAGCCTCCTGCGGGATCGTGTTGTGGAGTGTGGCGACGATCCTGAGCGCCTTCGCCAACGACTTCTGGACCTTGCTTTTGCTGCGGTGCGGGGTCGCGCTGGGCGAAGCCGTACTGATGCCCACTGCGATCTCTCTCATCGCGGATCTGTTCCCCCACGAGCGGCGGGGTCTGCCGGTTGCGGCGTTCACTTCGGTCGGCAGCTTGATGACCATCGGTTCCTATGCCGCCGGAGGGGCCGCGATCAGTCTGGCTGGTTCACTCGCCCCAGGATCGGAAATGGAAATCTGGCAAATCTCACTTGTCATAGTCGGCTTACCGGGCCTCGCCTTGGCCCTGCTCTACGCTTTGACCGCCAAGGTCCCCCCTCACCAGAGTTCCGCTTCGAAGGGAGCGAGCGAAGTTGGCATGAAAGCGATGTGGATTCATCTCAACGCCCGCCGACGCTTCCTGGGGCCCCTGCTGAGCTTAACCGGCATCAATTGCATCTACAGCCTGGCAATCGCGATCTGGCTGCCCACTGTCCTGATCCGCGAGCATGGCTTGAGCGCATCGAACGCCGGCTATCTAATCGGCGCGGTCGGAGTGCCCGGCGCCCTGCTTGGCAACTTCTTCTGGCAGTGGGTGTCGAGCCGGATGCAGAAGCGTGACCCGCTCAGGGGGGTTATACGCACCTTCATTGTGCCCGCACTGCTGGTGGTGCCAATCAACGCTGCGGGTTTGCTGACGCACAGCCTCGCCGTGCAACTTGCTTCGTTCGGCATCGGTATGTTCCTGGCCACAGGCTTCAACGTGCTGACGCCAATTTCCGTACAATATTACGTCCCGGCTCAGATGCGGGCGCGAATGGTCACCGTCAACTTCATGATCATCTCCGTGCTTGGATACGGTCTGGGCCCGACGGCGGCGGTGGAAATCGGGTCACTGCTCAGCGATGGGGTCGACAGCCTTCGCCTGGGCCTTGTCGCGGTTGCGTTACTCACCTGGCCCGTGATGGTTGTCACGACATTGATCGCGGTCCGGAATGCAGACGGGCCGCAAGATCAGCAGCCTTTAGCCAATGTTGCAGCCCCTGCCTGAGCGACCTCGAATAGACAAACACTAAGAGAGGAGAGTCTTACATGCTTATTGATATTACGGAATTAGCTAGCGCGCTGAACGCCGACAATCTGCTCGATGAGGCGCGGCGAATTTCCGGACTATCCGATTTCGGGGATGAGCGGTTCATCTTCGCCCTGCGCCGAATGACTGAATGCTACATCCAGGACGTCCAGGTCGACCAAGGTGGTCTCGGCCTCGTGCGCAGCTCCATCGTGCGGCAACTGGTCAATCGCGCCCGCTTCGAAGCCGATCTCAAGGCCCATCCGGAAATCCGCGAGGAAGACGTCAGCGATCCGATCGTCATCCTCGGCATGCCCCGGTCTGGCACCACCAAGACCCATCGCATGCTCGGCGCCGATCCGAATCTGCTCAAGACCTTCATGTGGCAGCTGGTCAATCCCGCCCCGTTCCCCGATTGGGACGGAAAGGGGCGTGACCCGCGCATTGCCGCAGCCCGCGCAGACGATCCGCTTATCGAGGCCAACGACAGCAATCCCGAACTACGCGCAGGCCACCGTTACGGCGAGGAGGAGGTTCAGTCCGATCTCTGGCTTGTCGCCATGAGCTTTAACGACAATTTTTACAACAGCTGGCGCCCCCCCTCCCCGTCCTATTATCACTATCTCACAGACCGCACTTATCCCTCGGACCGGGACAATTACGAATATGCGGCCGATCTCTATCGCTACCTCCAGTGGCAGCAGGGCGGACGCAAAGGCCGTCGCTGGCTATTCAAGAACGAATCGCTGCTCAGTTCCGTGCACGACTTTCTGGAAGCGCACCCCAAGGCCACATTCATCCACGTCCACCGCGATCCCCACGTCTCGATCCCCTCGCTGCTCAAGCTCGGCACCGAATTCTCGCGCCCCTACTTCGCCGACATCGAGGCGCGCGACATTGCCCATACGCTGGTGGACCGGTTCTCGCGCTATGCGCACCGCTACATGGCGATCCGCGACAAGTACCAGCTCGGCGATCGGATCATGGATGTGCAGTACGAGCAGATCCGGAGCAATCCGATGCCCGTCTTCCGGGAACTCTATGATCGGGCGGGCCATGTGCTGACCCCGGAATCCGAACAGCTGATGCTCGACTGGGAAAATGCCAACGAGCAGGGCAAGCACGGCGCGCACAAGTATTCGCTTGCCGATATCGGCCTTACCGATCGCGTGAT
>CBHCMH010000252.1:0-3781 GCA_965974445.1 uncultured Rhizorhapis sp. | reverse complement strand
GCGGGCCTTGCCGACGACCTGTCCGTTGGCCAGAAAGCCGGAGTCCGCTTCACGAGCCTGCACGAGCGCGGTCTGCCAATCCTGTCCGGCAAGCTGACGCGCCTGTCCGCCGACAGCTTTACCGATGAGAAGACAGGGCAATCCTTTTACACCGCCGAAGTGACGGTCCCGCCCAGCGAGCTGCGGGTCATTCAGGACGTGCGCGGAGAGAAGTTCGCCCTGCGCGCGGGCATGCCGGTCCAGGTGCTCGTTCCGCTCAAGAAGCGCACCGCGCTGCAATATGCCTTCGAACCGCTCACCCAATCGTTATGGCGCTCGTTTCGGGAGCATTGAAAGGCCCGTTTTTTGCGGCTGGTGCACCACCGGCCTGCAGAAGCGACTCCAGTACCTTCACCGCCTGGACAGACGCACTTGATCCATCGTCGGTCCTGATGCGGATAAGTCGATTGGCGAGCGACTTGCGGCGAAGCATCCCTTCGATCATCCCGCTCAGTTCGGCCACCAGCGCTTCGCCTCTCGACCATTCGGCAAGTTCCTGCAGTCGGTCGGGCCGTTGCATCCGGGATGTGCGCTGCTTCCTGTTCCCCAGGCGCTCCATGGCCGTTTCGGCGTTGCATCCGACCTGCACGAAACAGCATTGTCCCAGCCAGTCATCGTTCAGCAACGCCCCCCAGCCGACATCGCCATCACCATCACCATGTTTTTCACGCATTCTGGCCGACCAGACCGCCTGCACCAGCCCCTGATCCACAACCATCAATCCACGACCGCGAAGATGCCGGCCTGCCATTGCCTGCACGGAAATCAGATTCCAGAGGGAATGTGCGGAGTCGCCCAGGCCCTTGCCATATGCGGCAATCAGGCGCGCGCCCCGCCAGTAGCTGCCGATTTCCCTCGGCGATTGACCAGCAACCATCTCCAGCCGTCGAAGCATACGCCATGCCATCGGGGCACCATCGCTCATCCGCTCGCCGCTGAACGAGGCATTGACGCCCGCCTCCTGCAACAGTCTCAACAGTTCCTTG
Organism: uncultured Rhizorhapis sp.; assembly: GCA_965974445.1. Classification (GTDB taxonomy): domain Bacteria; phylum Pseudomonadota; class Alphaproteobacteria; order Sphingomonadales; family Sphingomonadaceae; genus Rhizorhapis. Next base: position 2,756 of record CBHCMH010000252.1, on the reverse strand, counting down.
GCGACCGTCGTCTTTCCGGAGCCAGGCAGCCCGAAGAACTCGATGCCGCGAAGGGACGCCTGCATCAGGCGGCTCCCGCTTCCGTGGGACTCAACACCTGTTGGTAGGCGGCCTCGATCCGCCTGCCCATTGCCTCCATCTTCCACTTGGACACATCAGTGGCGCGCGCGCCCGCGGCCAATTTGGCAAGGCGCTGCTCATCGTCGAGCAGCGAAAACATCTCGCTTACGGTCGCTTCCATGTCGCTCGATGTGCTGATCACGCCGTTCTCGCCGCACCTGACCAGTTCCTCTATGCCGGGGAGGGGACAAATCAGGACTGGCTTTCCACCGGCGATATACTGGACGGCCACGCGGGGCAGTCCTTCCCGCTCGGATGTGAGCAGACACAGATCGGCCAATGCGATGAGGTTCTGCGGAGCGGGGTCGTGACCCAGGAACCGCACCTGATGGCGGAGATCCCATTCTTTTGTCTCCTGCTCGCATAAAGAACGTTGCGGACCATCGCCGGCCAGCAACAGGCAGATATCCGGCCGCTGCCGAAGTCGAGGCGCCATCGCGCGCAGGAATTCGCGATGGCGCTTGCGCGCCTCAAAAGCCGCCAGCATGAGCACGAACCTGGGTCGTTCCGCACCTGGCCATCCGCCAATGCGCTCTCGCCAGTTTGACGGAGGTCTGCACAAGCTGAAAGGCTCCAGGCGCATTCCGGAATGGATCACATCGTAGTTGTTCGCATTCCCGATGCCTTCGGAAAGATATGCATCCCGCATCCCCTCGCTGACCGGGATGAACAAGTCCGTCATGCGCGCGCAGAGCTTCTCGGGCGCCAGGTAGAAAAGCCGGCGCCAGCCGGTGACGTTTACGAATGGCGCAATATGGATGGTATGTACGACCGCAGGAACAGCCGCTGCCGCAGCAGCCAGTCTACCGATGATGCCTGCCTTGCTCTGATGGGTATGCACAACGTCTGGACGCATGCCCCGGAACATGTTGTAGAGCCTTATAATGGCTTCAATATCCTTGAGGGGCCGGATGGGGTGCACCAGCGAGTCCAGCTTCACGACATCAACCTGCCTCTCAAGCTGCCGATGCAATGCCGGATGATGCTCGTGTCCATGAACGAGGGTGACACGCCAACCGCGTTCCGCCTGGTAAAGACAGGTGGCGATCGTATTTTCTTCCGATCCCGCCTGGAGAAGCCTTGTGATGACATGGACCACATGCACGACCAGCACCTCCCTTGACTTGGCGGCCCTTGACTTGGCGGCGGCGGCGAGATGGACACGTCGTGGCTGCGGCCAGAGACCGAAGACTTGCGATCGCAAAGAATAACATGTTGCGATTTTTGGCAGTAGTGGAAATAAAGGAAACGCACTAACCTTTACGGGGAAGCCACAGCCCGGCCGCGGGAACTTTTTCTTTCCAAATGTTCGATTGCAGATCGGAGGCATGATGCCGCCACCATCCAATCTCATGACGCGCCGATCACGCCGACGTCTCCTCCTTGTCGTAGCGCTGCTCATTTGCGGAACAGGCGTTGGTGCGGCAATGTCATTCAGCTGGGGATTGCAGCAGGACGACAACCTCCAGGCGATCCGCTCCCTCGCTGCCCTGGATCGCGGGCAACAGCCACGCTGGGACGACACGTTTGAGGCCCTCTTGACCGCGCGCCCGGCTGAAAAACTGCGGCGGGCCTATGGGCTCGACCGGTACAAATTTGTTCGCGCCGAAGGACATGAGAGAGTTGTAATCGATGCTCGCGGGGCGAGTTTTATCGTCGCGAATAGCGGGAACCCCAACCCAACCGCCGAAAATGACTGCAAGCAGGGTTCGGAACCGGTAAATCCGTATCCCCTGAGCGTGACGGACAGCGGCAATGTCACCCTCATCGGGGGCATCATTGTCAGTCGCGTTCCGCAGACCAGCGACTGGCTATACACCTATTGTAACAGCACCGCAGTGCATATCCGGCGTTCGCCCGGCGCCGTTGTGGATGGGATCAGGATCGCCGGCGGATGGGACGGCGTCCGGGCTTCGGAGGGTTCCCCGCATCTCCTGTTGAAGAATAGCTGGCTCAGCGACATTCGCGACGATGCAGTCGAAAATGACTATCTCTATTCCGCGTCGGTCCACGATACGTTGATAGACGGCGCCTTCCAGGGGATCAGCGTGAAGTCCAGCGGATCTGCCGTCCGAAACGGGCTGCAGGAGACGCTGGTGCTTTCCGGCGTTCTGTTGCGCCTGAAGGAATATCCGTATCGGGGACGAAGCCGGTTCGGAGCTGTCACCAAGAATGAAATTGCTTCCCCGGCAATTCAGATCAGAAATTCGGTCATCGCTGTCGATTATCACGGTGCCGAGAGCTGGCGAACCTATTGGATACGCAGCTGGTCGAAGATGGTTGATGCCAAAGACAATATCTTCCTCTGGCTATCCGACGATCCTATGCCTGAGTCACTGCCCGTCCCCCCTAAAGAGGCTGGCTTTCAGTTCGTGTCGGGAGCGGCGGCCCGAAGCATCTGGGACAAGGCAAAGCAAAACTGGATTGATTGCCATCCAAAGGTTGCCCGTATCCCGTCTGACCCACGTTCAGAGATTCGCCGCTGCGATCGCAACTATTGGGGGGCGGGATTTGCGGGACATGAATCGGGTCGCGGCCCGAGGCCGTGATCTTCAGGCAGTTGCACACGCCGTCAGCATAGCGTCATGAGGCTGGTGAGCAGCAGGCGAACGAGGTCGGCCTGTCCGCGCGCGCCG
>CBHCMH010000251.1:0-3828 GCA_965974445.1 uncultured Rhizorhapis sp. | reverse complement strand
TGCTTGGCGTCAAGGGTGAAGACCCGGCCGAGGAACTGCAGCCTGCCCGCGTGCGCAAGGATGGCCTCGCCTGGGTCCATGTCTTTTCACGTCACCAGCTCACGGCTTCGGGCATGGAGATCACCGATCCCAATAGCCCATGGTTCGGCATGCCGGAATATTTCAGCTTGGCGGCACGCACCGGGACCGCCGACATGCTGTTGCGCATCCATCCTTCGCGGGTCATTGCCTTTGTCGGCCAGAAGGTGCCCGAGGGCTCGGTGCTATCGGGATCGGACTGGTTCTGGGGCGATCCGCTCTATCAGTCGATCAAGCAGGCGGTCATGAACGCCGATCTTGCGCAGGATGGGTTTGCGGCGCTGATCGATGAGGCCAGCACCGACATTCTCAAGATCCCCGGCCTGATGGAGCGCGTCGGTTCGGACGAATATGAGCAACGCTTGCTCAACCGCTTGTCACTGGCCAAGCGCGGACAGTCGCTATGGCGCTCAAAGATCATCGATGCCGAAGAGGATTGGGAGCAGCGGCAGGTCAATTGGGCCGGCATACCCGACATCATCGCCAGCTTTCTCCAGATCACAGCGGGCGCGGCGGACATCCCGATCACACGCATGCTCGGCACGTCACCCAAGGGCCTGCAATCCAACGGAGACGGCGAAGAGCGCGACTATCATGCCATGATCGCGGCGCGGCAGGATGAATTGCTTGGCCCAGCGCTGGACCGCATCGACGAGGTGATGATTCCGTCCGTGTTGGGGAGCCGGCCTTCGGACATCTGGTACAAATTTAGCCCGTTGTCGGAGCTTTCGCCCAAGGATGCGGCGGAAATCGAAGCCAAGCGGGCGACGACGATCAAGACTTATGCCGACACTGGCTTGATCGAAACCGACGCGCTGGCGGAGATGGCAAAGACCGCGATCACCGAATCGGGTCAATGGCCAGGCTCGGAAGCGGCGTTCGAAAAGGTCGGGATGGGTGCGCCCGAGGATGAAGGCGATGACGACGACCTTTTGACGGCTGAGGAACGCGAGGCGAAAGGAGGTGATCGGACATCTGCCGGTACGGGGGCGAGTCCTGCAAGTCAGCCCCCGCGCCGCGCGAGTGATGCTGCCCCGCGCACGCTTTACGTTCAGCGTAAGTTGCTCAACGCCGACGAATTCATCCGCTGGGCCAAGGCGCAGGGCTTTGAGACGACGACGCCCGCCGACGACCTGCATGTCACGATCGCGTTCAGCCGGCAAAAGCTCGACTGGATGAAGGCCGGTTCGGACTGGCATGGCGACGCGGACGGAAAGCTGATCGTACCCGCTGGCGGCGCGCGCATTGTCGAGCCGCTGGGTGACAAGGGCGCGGTCGTCCTGCTGTTCAACTCATCCGCCCTCGCTTGGCGGCATGAGGCGATCAAAGAGGCTGGAGCAAGCTGGGATTGGCCGGAATACCAGCCCCATGTCACGATCACCTATCAGGCACCCGATGGCCTTGATCTGTCCAAGGTTGAGCCGTTCCGTGGGGCGCTTGAGTTTGGGCCGGAGATATTTGCCGAGGTCGTTGAGGATTGGGAACAGGGGCTTAAGGAACAATGATCCGCGCGCTCCTCTGGCTCGGCCTTATCGCCTCCAACGTCGCGCTGTCCTACGGCCTTGCCCTCGTCGGCGAACCTGTCTCCGTATGGCTCTGGGGTGACATTCTGGGGGTCATCTGATGCGCTATGACCTGGCCGGCATGGCGAGACGCGCCGGAGTGCGACGCCGCGGAATCACCTTCGCTCCCATCCAATCCACCCGCGCGCAGGCCAATGATCTCGCGGCCATCTACAACCGCATGCTGGCGCCGTGGTATGGTGCGCGCGAACGGATCGAGGCCGCATATGACCGGGAACTGGCCCGCGTCCTGCAAACCGATGCAATCGACGACCTGACCGCGCTGTTCAACGACCTTGGGCGTGAAGTGCAGCGGCTTGTGCTGGAGTTGACGCCATCGCTGCAAGAATGGGCATTGCGGACAGAATCTGTCCATCGCGGCAAGTGGGCGCGGACCGTGCTGGCGGGCGCTGGCGTGGATATCCGCTATCTCATCGGGCCGCAGGACGCGCAGGAGACGATTGCGGCGTTTCTGGCACGGAATGTGGCATTGGTGCGCGACATCTCCGCACAGGCCCAGGGCAGGATTGCGGACGCGGTGTTTCGCGGCCTGCAACAACGGACCCCAGCGCGCGAGGTCGGGAAGCTGATCGCGGAGGCAACGGGGATGGCTCGGAAGCGGGCTGTGCGTGTGGCTGCCGATCAGGGGGTCAAGATGTCGTCGGCGCTCGATCGACAGCGCCAACGGGAGGCCGGGCTTGATCACTGGAAATGGCGGCATAGTGGAAAGCGCCACCCGCGCGTCAATCATCTTGCTCGGAATGGGAATATGTACACCGACGAGACGGCGCCTGAGGATGAGCCAGGGGAACTGCCTTTTTGCGGGTGTGTGCGGCAGGGGGTGCTGGTTTTGGATGGGGAGGTTTTGTAGCGAACCTACAGCGCGACCATGCTCGGGGATACATTGCGGGCATGCTCTACGACCGCGCCGAGATCAAAGGTTCCGCCAGAATCACGAAAGACGGCTACTTCGTGGCTGACGCCCTGGGGGCGCGCGCGAACAACATTCAGGACTACCGGGCGCATGAGATCGGCCTGAACGACCGCGACCCTCAATCGGTGGTGCGTGTGTTCCGGCCCGCCGATGAAGTCTTCCACCGCGATGCTATGGCCAGCCTCGCCCACCGCCCGGTGACGCTCGACCACCCCGCTGGCAACGTGAGCGCAGAAAATTGGAAGGCGCTTGCTGTCGGCGATGTTGGTGACGAAGTTGTCCGGGACGGCGAATTCGTCCGCGTCCCCCTCAAAATCATGGACGCGAAGGCTGTCGAAAGTGTGGCAACCGATCGCCGCGAATTCTCGCTTGGTTATAGTGTGCACCTCGACATGACGCCCGGAGAATATGAGGGCCGCGCCTATGACGCAGTGGCCCGTGAGTTCCGATACAACCACTTGGCCGCAGTGAAAGCCGCTCGCGGTGGGACCGAACTCCGCATCATCGACCAACGAACCTATGACCCCGCGCCCGATGGCGGTAATGTTCCATTCGATCGTCGCGAGACGAACAAATCCCACGAGGGGCCTTCCCTCAAAGACGGAGATGTACCGATGGCCACAAAGACCATCCTTGTCGACGGCCTGCAGGTCGAAGTAACCGACGCGGCGGAAGCGGCGATCAACAAGCTGCAGGGGCAGCTCAAGGACGCCGCTTCCGCCAAAGCCAAGGCCGAAACGGAACTCGCCACCGCGAAGACCGAACTGGCCGCCAAGGATACCGAGATCACGACGCTTACCCAGGCTGTTGCTGATGCCAAGGTCACTCCCGCCCAGCTTCGCGACGCTGCCAAGGCATATGCGCTGGTCTGCGACAAGGCCAAGACGCTCGGTGTGCAGTTCGCCGAGGATGCCGACGCCTCCGCCATCATGAAGGCGGTCGTTGACGCCAAGATGGGCGATGCGGCAAAGGATTGGTCCGCCGATCAGGTCGCCGCTTCGTTCGAAGTTCTCGTTAGAGAAACGAAGGTTGAGCCGCGTGACGCGCTCACCGACGCGATCAAGAACGGTGTGCGGACGCAGACCGACGATTCCGAACGTCAGCAGGCTTATGGCGAAATGGTCACATCCTTGACCGACGCCTGGAAGCCCAAGGCCGCCTGAGGGAGACACCACAATGGCAATCGCGCAATCCACCTATTCCGCCTCCCCCGCCATCGGCCTTCCCGGTCAGATCGCGAACGAGGAGCTGAAG
>CBHCMH010000250.1:0-3829 GCA_965974445.1 uncultured Rhizorhapis sp. | reverse complement strand
GTTCATGAACGCCCCAGGACGCTCGAAGAAGCCAAAGCCTGGATGCTGGATCGCACCCGAAAGCGCATCCACCCGATGAACAACCTGAGCTACGAGGATACAGAAGGCGTCGTCGCCCAGTTGCAGGGCCTTGATCCGGTCAACTGGGCTGCGGCTTGGACCGCAGCCGGCGAGGCTGCCTTTGCCGCGGGCGTCGCTGCGCGCGAGGCCGGCAAACTCGAGGACGCCAAGGCGCAGTTCCTGCGGGCCGACGGCTTCTTCTTCCTGGGTCGGTTTCCTTGCCCCAATCATCCTGACAAGCTGGCAAGCGCGGCACGCGAGCGCGACGCTTATCTCGCTGCAGGCGCCTTGTTCGATCCGCCGATCGAGCGGGTCAGCGTTCCGTTTCAGGGCGAAGACGGCGACGGCGATGAGGTTGTGTTCCTGCTGCGGCGCCCGAAGGGCATAGAGCGGCCGCCGGTCATCGTCATGTGGGGCGGTGTCGATGCCTGGAAGGAACAGATGACGGCGGCGAGCGACCTTGCGCTCAAGCAGGGGGTAGCAACAGTCGCGATAGATGGGCCGGGAACCGGGGAATCGCCAGTCAAGGGTCGGCCCGGCGCCGAACAGCAGTTTCTGCCGGTCTTCGACTGGCTAGCCGCGCGCGACGATCTGTCGGGCCGGTTGCCCGGATGCCTCGGCCGTTCGTTCGGCGGCTACTGGGCAACGCGGCTGGCCCACCTCTATCCCGATCGGATCGCCTGCGGCGTTAACTGGGGCGGTGGTGCCCACTTCATGTTCCAGCGCGATTGGATCGAAAGCTCGCGTTATCCCGACAGCTACCTGATGGAGCTTGTCGAGACGCGAATGCGGATGCTCGGCGCTCGGACAGAAGGCGAATATGTAGAATTCTTCGAGCGCCTGTCGCTGCTCGATGCCGGCATGCTGGACGGCCCCTGCGCCCCAATGCTGCTGGTGAACGGGCGAGAGGACAAACAATGTCCGGTTGCCGACATCGACCTGCTCGTCGGCCACGGAGAACCCAAGTCGGTGCGGATGTTCCCCGGCGGGCACATGGGGATCACTCCACAAACCCTTCCGCTGATCATCGACTGGACATGTCGTATGGTGAAGGAGCATGCCCAATGATCAACAACTGGCTACAGGCCATTCCGACAGGCGAAGCCTATCAGATTAACCGGGTTCTTTACCGGATCCAGCATGACCGGGACGAGGAGAAGCGCTATTTCGCCAATCCTAACGCCTATATCGCAAGCTATCCGGAGCTGACCCCGGCGGCGACGGCGGCACTCGAGCACACCGATATCGCGCAGCTCTACCTGCTGGGGGCCAACCCCTACCTGCTGCGAGCCTATTGCCTGCAACTCCGGGTCCCGGAACACGATTATCTCGCTGCGTTGAGGCGGGCTGGCAAGGAGCTGGAAAATGGCTGAAATTTCAGGAATCTTTGCCGTCAGTCACACGCCGGTGATGACCAATTTGCCGCAGGCCCCCGCAGAGGAGGTGTCCGGCCCGGTGTTCGACGGGTTCCGTCGTATTGGCGAAGACATCGCCCGACTGGAACCGGACGCGATCGTGCTCGTGTCCAACGACCATCTTCACAACTTCTTCCTGGGCAACATGCCGGCCTTTTGCATCGGCATTGCCGAAACCTACGAAGGCCCGATCGAGGACTGGCTCAAGGTCGACCGCAGGACCATTCCCGGCGCACGCAACCTTTCTGCCCATATATTGCAACATTGCCTGGACAGCGGCTTCGATCCGGCGTTCTCGCTGGAGCTTGTACTCGATCACGGCATGGTCACCCCGCTCACGCTGGCCGGCATTTGCGGCGACTTTCCTGTGGTGCCGATCCTAGTGAATTGCGTCCAGCCACCCCTTCCGAGGATGATGCGCTGCATCGAGCTTGGCAAGGCAATGGCCGAGGCAATTCGCTCGTACGATGGCGCCGACCGGGTCGTGGTGCTCGCCACCGGCGGGATCGCTCACGACGTCGGCACGCCGCGCATGGGTTATGTCAACGAAGTGTTCGACCGGCGCTTCCTCGAACTGCTCGGGGGAACTGACGTCGATGCGCTGGCGTCATTTTCCGAGGCGGAAGTCAATAGCGCCGGCAACGGCGCCGAGGAAATCCGCAACTGGCTCGTTGCGCACGGCATTGCTGGGTGCCGCAATTTTGAGCTGAACCACTACGAACCGGTCAGCGAATGGTACACGGGCATCGCGCTGGGCCGATGGAGGAGTGAATGAGCGCGGCGCTTTCAAGCCGCACGGCCGGAGTCGATACGCGGCCAGCGATCGTGCTGTTGCATGCCATCGCCACATCCTCAGCGTTGTGGAATTCGCAAATCGACGCCTGGGCGGAGCACTTCCGCGTTATTGCCCTTGACCTCCCCGGCCACGGCGGAAGTGCGGTCCCACCGTACGCCGGGTCCATCGAGGACTATGCCAGCGCGGTCCTGGCAACGCTCGATGCCATGGGCGTAGAGCGGTTCGGTGTGGTTGGCCTGTCGTTCGGCAGCTCTATCGCGCAGGCCGTGGCGGTGATGACACCCGAGCGGGTCACCTCGGCGGTCCTCGCCGGGGGCACAGCATATCCACCACCGCCGGTTCAGGAAATGTGGCGTAATCGCGCCGCCGGAGCGCGACGAGATGGAATGGGTGCTCAGGTCGATGATATTCTGGCGCGATGGTTCACGCCGGAGTTCCTCGTATCTCAAAAGGCGCGTGTCGATACGATCCGCCAGCTAGTCCTCGCGACACCGGCTGAGGGCTATGCGCTTGCGGCCGAGGCTATAGCCGGGCTGGACAATCGGGCCATCCTCTCGCGGATCGCCTGTCCGACGCTGGTTGTTGCCGGCGAACACGATGTCGCGGTGCCGATCGAGGCGCTCGAGACGATCGCACGGGCGGTCCCGAACAGCCGCCTGGAGCGTGTGAACGCGGGCCATCTTATGAACGTGGAGGCAGCACGGCAATTCACCGATCTCGTCGGTGAGCACCTGACCTCCAGTGTTGAGAGTTGATGTCATGAGCAAGCTGAATGATCTGAAAGCTCTGATCGTCGGTGGCGGGGTCGGTGGCATGGCGACGGCCCTGTGCCTGCGCCAGCTGGGCGTTGCCGTCGACCTGATTGACAAGGATCGCGAATGGCGTGTCACGGGCGCCGGCATCACGGTGACCCGGCCGACCCTGCGCGCGATCAAGGCGCTCAACCTGCTCGAGGAATTTCTTGAAGTCGGGTTCGCCGGAAACGGGATTCAGGTCTGCAATATCAACGGCCAGCCGGTCGCGCACCTGCCGGATCCTGACCTAGGCGAGGATTTGCCCGGCAGCGGTGGCGTCATGCGGCCCGACCTTCATCGGATCATGTCGCGCCGGGTGCGTGATGTCGGCACCGATGTTCGCCTTGGTTGCACCGTCGACAGCTTTGACCAAGTCAAGGATGCCGTCGAGGTGCGGTTCAGTGACGGACAGACGCGCTCCTACAATTTCGTGGTTGGCGCGGACGGGGTCTTCTCCACCACCCGCGCGGCGATTTTCCCCGATGCCAACCGGGCCCAATATACCGGGCAGACCGTGTGGCGCCTGTACACGACGCGGCCCGCTGCTATCGACCGGCGACACTTTTTCCTTGGTGGTCCCTACAAGATCGGGCTGTCGCCGGTATCCCAGACCCATATGTACATGTTCCTGCTTCAGGTCGGCCCGCGACCGCCAATCTATCCCGTCGAGGAACTGCACATCCATCTGCAGGATCTGCTGGCGAGCTATGGCGGAGTTCTGGCCCGGATTCAAGTGTTCCGGCGCTCGCCCTCGACGGCGGGCT
>CBHCMH010000249.1:0-3862 GCA_965974445.1 uncultured Rhizorhapis sp. | reverse complement strand
GGAGATCATGCTGATGAACTTCACCACGGTCGCGATGGACATGATCGTGAACCATGCGGCCAAGCTGCGGTTCATGTCGGGCGGACAGACGCACGTGCCCATCGTCATTCGGACCATGACGGGGACAGGCTTTGCCTCTGGCGGGCAGCATTGCGATTATCTGGAGGCCTGGTTCGCGCATACGGCGGGGATCAAGGTGGTTGCGCCCTCGTCGCCCATGGATGCCTATGGATTGATGCGCAGCGCCATCGACGATCCCGATCCGGTACTGTTCATCGAGAATCTGCCGACCTACTGGACGCCCGCGCAAGCGCCGGAGAGCGGGCATCGCGTGCCCATCGGCAAGGCCAATGTGCTGAGCGAAGGCAGCGACATCACCATCATCGCTTATGCGCGGATGATTCAGGAAGCGCTGCCCGCTGTCGCCAAGCTGGCGGAGGCAGGCATTTCAGCCGAGCTCATCGACCTGCGCACCATCGCGCCATGGGATCGGGAAACGGTGCTGGCATCGGTGGGCAAGACCGGCCGGGCCATGATCGTGCATGAGGCGGTGACACCCTTTGGCGCGGGCGCCGAGATCAGCTCGGTCATCAATGAAGAGCTGTTCGGCCGATTGAAGGCGCCGGTGAAAAGGCTGGGCGGGGCGTTCTGCCCAGTGCCCTTCTCCAAGCCGCTGGAAACGGCCTTTGCGCCGCAGAGCGCCGATATTGAAGCCGCGGCCAGAGCGCTGGTGGCGCATTGATCTAGAATTGACGGGGAGTTCGCATGGCTACGGAAGTTTTGCTGCCGAAAATCGGTTTTTCAATGAACGAGGGTGTGCTGGCGGAGTGGCTTGTCGCCGATGGCGGCAATGCCGTTGAAGGCGAGCCGCTCTATGCGCTGGAGAGCGAGAAGTCGACGCAGGAAGTCGAAAGCCCCGCCACCGGCACGTTGAAGATCATCGCCCAGATCGGTGAGACGTACGAGGTTGGAACCGTTCTTGCCGTGATCGAATGACCGGCGAACGGCCTGCAACCTCCGCCAATGCCGCCGTCCAGGAGGCTCTGAACCGGCTGGTGGCGGAGGGCCGGGAAATCGGGGTCCAGGTCGCTGCATGGCTGGGCGAGCGGCAGATCGTCGATTGCTGGGCGGGGCTGGCCGATCCGGCGCGCGGCCGCATGGTCGATGGCGACACGCTGTTCAATGTCTATTCCGTGTCGAAGGCGGTCACCGCAACCTGCGTGCATATGCAGGTGGAACGCGGGCTCATCGATTATGACGCGCCCCTTGCCGAATATTGGCCGGAATTCGCCGCTGCCGGGAAAGCCGATGTGACGGTGCGGCACGTGCTGTCGCACACATCGGGCGTTCTGCGCATGCCGCCCGACGTGACGCCGGAATTGATGACCGACTGGGACTGGATGTGCCGCCGCATCGCGGAAATGCCGGCAGCCTATCCGGCGGGCAGCCGATCCTCCTATCAGTCGATGACCTTCGGCTGGTTGCTGGGGGAGATCGTGCGCCGCACCGATCCCAGGCAACGGCCGTTCGGGCAGTTCGCGCGGGAAGAACTGGCTGAGCCGCTGGGCGCGAGCGACCTGTGGCTGGGCATTCCCGACAAGGTGGAGTCCCGTATCGCGAAGCTGGACGCTGCCGCCGTCTATGTCGCCCCGGACGGCAATATCTCGCGCGAGGCGACGCCGATACAGGTTGACCTGATGCCCGATCCCTTCGAGCGTCCCTATGTCCGCCGCGCCTGCATCCCGGCCGTGGGCGGCATTTTCAATGCGCGGAGCGAGGCGCGTTTCTGGGCGATGCTGGCCAATGGCGGCACGCTGAACGGCGTGCGCCTGCTCTCCGAAGAAAGGGTGCGCAGCTTTATCGCGCCCCGTCCTTTTTTCGATCAGGCCGACCCGGTCTTCTTCGGGATGGTCGTGCCGATTGCCTGGTCGGGATTCTGGCTGGGTGGGGAGTGCCCGCCGGTGTCTGCGCCGCGTAATCCGCGCGCGCTCTGCCATCCGGGGATGGGCGGGTCGATTGGCTGGGCGGACCTTGATAGCGGGTTGGCGGTTGCCTTCTGCCACAACCGGATGTTCGACACCGTCGATATCGGCAAGGACAGTCGCACGATCATCGGCGACGTCATTCGCGCGAACCTGTCCTGATGGAAAGCTGGGACTATATCATCGTGGGCGCGGGGTCCGCCGGTTGCGTGCTTGCCGAGCGGTTAAGCGCCGATCCGCGCAATCGGGTGCTCCTGCTGGAGGCTGGTCCAGACGACCGAAGCCCCTTCGTTCATATGCCGCGTGGCGCGGCCAAGCTTTATGGCGATGCCAAACATGTCTGGTTCTTCCAGACGCAGGCGCATGACGACATTCCGGCCGAAATCTGGATCCGGGGCAAGATGCTGGGCGGCTCGTCCTCGGTCAACGGCATGATGTATTTCCGGGGCCAGCCGCAGGATTATGACGGCTGGGAAGCGCTGGGCGCAAAGGGCTGGGGCTGGCCGGAGATGAGCCGGGCCTTCAGGGCCATCGAACGGCACGAACTGGGCGGCGATGAGGTGCGGGGCGGGGAAGGGCCGTTGTCCGTGACGATCTGCCCCGACCGGACGCCGCTTAATGAAGCGCTGATCCGTGCGGGCGAGGAAATGGGCTTGCCGCGTGTCGATGACCTCAACCGGCCCGAGCAGGAGGGGGTGGCTTATGCCCCGCGCACGGTGGCCAAGGGACGGCGGCAGAGCGCGGCGCAGGCATTTCTGAAGGCAGCGCGCAAGCGGCGCAATCTGCATGTGGTTACAGGTGCGCTGGCGGAACGGGTGCTGTTCGAAGGGCGGCGGGCCGCGGGTGTCGAGGCTCGCGTCAACGGCGTGCCGTACATGTTCCGGGCCGACGGCGAAGTGATCCTGTCGGCTGGTGCGCTGATGTCGCCGCAATTGCTGCAACGATCCGGCATAGGCGAGGCGGGGCATTTGCGTTCGCTGGGGATCGACGTCGCCGCCGACAGCCCGGGCGTCGGGGCGCATATGCTCGAACACCGGCTGTTCATGATGAAATATCGCCTGAACGCGCCGATGAGCATCAATGCGGAATTCCGCGGCGCTCGGCTCGTCCGCAACGTGCTGCGCTATTATCTGCGGCGCGACGGGCCGATGGCGGCCGCAGCCTATGACGTTGCTGCCTTCGTGCGGTCGATGCCCGATTCGGCAACACCGGATGCTGAAATCCTGATGGCTCCCTATCTGGTCAACATGGATGCGAAGGGCAGGATGGTGCCCGACCGGGGGCATGGCATCCACATGTTCGGCTATCCGCTACGCTCGAAAAGCGAGGGTTCGATTCGCATCGGCGCGGCCGATCCCGCTGCGCCTGCCCTGATTCAGGCTGGCTATCTCACCGATCCCTATGATTGCGCGGTGACCGTGGCCATGTACCGCTATATCCGGAACTGGATGTCTCAGCCCGCGATTGCGCCGCTGGTTGCCGAAGAGCTGGAGCCGGGGCGGTCCCTGCAGTCGGACGCGGAGATCATTGCCGCGTTCCGGCAGGCCGGGCAGGCGGGCTATCATGCCTGCGGCACATGCCGGATGGGGGACTTCACGGATGCGGTGCTGGATTCCAGACTGCGCGTCCGCGGTGTCGATGGCCTGCGCGTCGTGGATGGTTCGATCATGCCGGCGATGGTTTCGGCCAACACCAACGGTCCCATCATGGCGAGCGCCTGGCGCGCGGCGGAGCTGATTTTGGAGGGGCGGGGCGGCTGATCGGCGTTTGGGTCATGGCTGCCGTTGGCTCCTCCCCGGCACCGGGAGGGGGACCACCCCCACGGTGGTTGAGTGTGCTACCCACATTGTGCACCACCCTTGGGCGAGCCCCCAACCACA